>JAFQGN010000213.1 GCA_017398245.1 Clostridia bacterium
GCGCCTGACCACCGTCTCGCGCAGAGCCTTTTCGCTTTCGCCGTCGAGATAGGTGTACGCCGTATCAAAATACCGGCCGCCTGCGGCGATGAACTCGTCCGCCATCTGCGAAAGCAGCGGGTAGTCGATCGCGTCTGTGCCTTCGATCTTGGGCAGCCTCAGGTACCCAAAGCCCATCTTGTTCATGCCTGCATCTCCTTTTCTGCGTACATGCGCACGCTGAACGAATGCCTTTCGTCGTTCATATCATACAGTTCCGGCCCGGTCTGCGCAAGATATCTCTTCTGCCATTCCAGATACAGATCGCGGAAGCGGAAAATTTGCCGGTTCTCCGGCCTGCCGACCAGCCGCGCAAGCTGCTTCGGGGCGGGCATGGCGGCATAGAACGCATCGTCCATCGCCTCCAGCTCGGCAACGATATCTCCGGCGGGCATGTTTTCGTATCTTTCGATATTCTCCGGCGTGAGCACGAGCGTAACATTGCGGCCCGTTGCGCGCGGGAACACGCCGCTTCGGATCCACTCCGCCTCCGTTTTATGCGGAAAGGAGGAGAAGCGGGCCTTTGCCTGCGGACACAGGGCGGCGAAGTCCTCATCGGTAAGCCGCTCGGCGGTCAGGCCGATCCCCCGACCCTTGGCGTGCGGGAGGAACACATAGATATCTTCGATGCCGTTTTGTTCCAGCAGCGCAAAGAGCTGCGGCATCTGCGCCATATTCGTGCGGGTGAGCGCGACGGACGCCTGCGCCCTGAACCCCTGCCTGCACGCGCACTCGATCAGCATAAGCAGGTAGACAAAATCACCCTCTCTGCCGGCGAAGAGATCGTGCTGCTCCGGCAGGCCGTAGAAGGTCATATCCACAAGGCGCGCGCCGTCCTCTTTGACCGCATGCATCCATTGCTCCGCCTGTTCGCGCGTCTTTATGCCCATGCCGTTGCACTGCAGGAACGAATTGCCCGAAAAACGGATGCAGCGCGCGATCTCGGGCGCATCCATGCAATAGCCGATGTAAAACAGCGTGCTCAGCTCCGGCCTTGTCTCCTTCAGCTGCGAAAACACCCTTTGGGCGAGGGATTCGGCCCGGGCATATTCCACGCCCGTAGCGCGATACTTCGAATCCAGCAGGCAGTGCCTGCACAGGCAGCGGCAGGGCGCGCAGTAATTCGCGATCGAAAACGATGTGGTCTTCAGCTTTTCCACAGCAGGCACCTCTTTTGCACGTAAATTTGAGTGGCATCCATTATAGCGCAATCGCGGGCAAAAGAAAAGCCTGCGGCTTTGTGCGCAGGCTTGCAGGGTCATTTCAGTTTTTTCTGGTATTGGATATAGCGGCTGCCGAAGAAAGCGAAAATGGCGATATACAGCGCGAGGATGAACAGATAGACCACGACCAGGGCATAATTGCCGAGCATGGACTGCACGAACAGCTGCGGAACGACCAGGCAAAGGAACATGATCAGCAGCGGGGTCAGGCGGCCCTTGACGATGCGGCGCATCATTTCCAGGCGGGATTCGTCATCGCAAAAGATGCCCTCTTCCCCGTCGGTCATCTGATCGGCGGGCTTGCGGAAATAGCTGTAGCCAAGGTGATCGCCCATGTGTTCCCAGCCGCAATCGGCAAACATTTTGAGGTATTCCTCGCGATGGGCAAGGCCTTCCTGGTTGTAATCGAGCTGGTAGACCATGTCGCGCGGCTCGCATTCGCGGAAGCGATAGCGGATGAAGAACAGGTCTTCAAATTCCCAGCCGTGGGCGTGCATTTGGCGCAGGTATGCGGCCTCCTCCTCGTACTGGAAAATGTGGAAAAAGCGCCATTCTGTCTTTTTATTCATGCGTATGCTCCTCTCTGGAGTTGCGGTAAAGCCGCTCGATCCTCGTCTTTTCCATCTGCAGGATCTCGGCGCCGAGCGGCGTGATCTCGTAGATCTTGCGCTTGTCTTCTTCATTGATAAAGCGGATCAGGCCGTCCTTTTCCATTTTGGAAAGGCTGCCGTACATGGTGCCCGGGCTGAGGCGGATCTCGCCGCCGGTCATTTTTTCCACCATCTGCACGATACCGTAGCCGTGATTCGGCCTTTGCAGGCACAAAAGGATATAAAAGCCGGTCTCCGTCATGGGCACGTACACTTTTTTGATATGCGGATCCATATTGCCTCCTGTTTCGCAGCACGATGTATCGCAGTGCGATATTATTATATCGCACTGCGATAGTCCTGTCAAGCCCCGGACATTTTATTTATTGCGGGGAGGGTATTTCTTTAGAAAAAGAGGCGCCGACGTCAAATCTTCGATTTAGCGTCGGCGGTCAGCCGAAGGGCTGACTTGCAGAACCTAAAGGTTCTGCAACCATGCCCCTCCCCGCACCCCACCCAAAGAAACCATTTTTGATGGATGCTAATTCTATTTTTAATCGCCTATTCAATCAAAAGGTCAGAAACCCCATAATCGGTTTCTTTTCGGGAGAGCGCGAGAACCCCTTTTCTTTTCCCAAAGAAAAGGGGTTCTCGCAAAAACCACTCGTCCTCTCGGTTACTTGAGCGTGACCGTGCAGTCCAGCACATGCGCCTTGAGCACGAGTTCGCAGCCGGTCAGATCCGCGCCGGAAAGATCGAACTCGATTTCGCCGCTGAGCGCGCCCTGCGCAATCGCCGCGCCGGCTTCCGCCTCAAAGACGATCTCATCGCCCTGTACCGCCTGCAGTACGAACACGACATTCAGATCCTGCACAGTTTCGGGCAGGTAAGAGGACGCAGGCACCACATTGCAATAGGCGAGAATGCCCTCGTCCGCCGTCCACTGCGCCTTGCCATCGGCCGAGATGCTGCCGTGGATCAGATCGCCGATGGCCGCGTCCGCAGCGTACATATCGCCGCGCACATAGCCGAAGCACTCGTCAAAGAAGGGCACATAGAAGGAGGAATCGTGCCCGCCGTTGTCGATCAGGAAATAGTGTTCCACGCCGAGAGCAAGCAACTGCTCGTGCAGCTCGATCGCAGGTACACCGAAGCCGTAGGAATCCTGATTGCCGCAGATGAAGGCCATGGAGAAATAATCCATATATTCGGCCGATTCCGCCGCGGCGATAGCGTTCGGGCTGTTCTTGCCGCCATAGCTGAACGCGCCATAGAAGCTGACTGCGCCGGAGAACACGTCCGGGTTATGCAGCGCAACGCTGTACGCGCCCTGACCGCCCATGGAGCAGCCCGCCGTGAGACGATAGCGCGCGTCCGGAATGGTGCGGTACTCGGAATCGATCAGCGGAACGAGCTCTTCCACCACCATCTTTTCCCAATCGCCCGCCCACCAGGAGTTGCCGTCGCTGTTGGGGATGACCACGATCATTTCATCAAACAGGCCCGCCGCCGCGCCCTCGTCCAGCAGCTGGTCAACCTTGTCGCTGCGGTAGGAGGTATGATCGGAATTGAACTGATGCAGCAGATATACCGTGGGATAGCGCTTGCCGGAGGTCTCATAACCCTCGGGCAGATAGATGAGATACTGGTTTTCGATGGGTCCGTCCGCATTGCTCGCCTTGCCCGCGTATTCGGAAACGAAGGTCTTTTCGACAAGGCCCTCCTCGGCCGAGGAGCCGCCCTCCAGAGCCGCGCGGCTGTACAGGCCGATGGGGCCGGCATACCAGCCGCCCGCGCCGTAGGGCTGATCGTTCCACGCGCGCACGACGATCACATTTTCGCCGCCGCGCACCAGCAGGCTTTCATCGATGTCGTACTTCGAATATTCCGCCCAGGTGGTCTGGCCGTTGGGCTCGCCCGCGTCGGTCATGCCGGTGGAGCCGACCTTTACGCCGTTGAGATAGACCTCGCAGCGGTCGTCGATATAGCCGATGGAGAGGATCAGATCGTCGCTGTCAAACTCCTGCGGCACATACACGCTCTTGGCATAATAGCCGTTGCCGGTGATCATGTAGTTGAAGAAATCCGCGCCGCCAAAGCCGGTTTTGACCGTGCTGTCGTTGATATTGCCGTAATCCTTTGCCCAGTTGCCGAGGCCCGGCTGCACGACATGCCATTGTTCAAATTCTTCTGCCGTCAGCGTAGCGGGGTTGATCGCCTGCATGCCGGTGTAGCGGAAGTACCAGTCGCCCGCCAGTTCGATCTTCTGCACGTCGCCGTCGATGATCGCATCCTGCGCGCGGATCAGGCTTGCAGAGGCAAGTTCCACCTCGCCGCCCAGCAATTTCAGCATCAGCACGATGTTCGAGGATTCGCCGTTGACGATATTCGCAACGTGCGCTTCGCCCTCGGCAGATTCCATGACGCTCACCGTTCTTACAAGAGTTTCGGCCAGAACTTCGCCCGTGGCAGGGTCCTGCACCTGCAGGACGATCTGCGCGGGCGTATCCTCGCCGTATCCGGCGGCAGTTTCGTTCAGCGCAACGCTGTACTGCACCACAACGCTTTCCTGCTGCGCGCCGACCGTGCTGCTCTCCAGCGAGACCGTGCCCGTGGCAAGGCCGCCGAGCATACGCGCGGTCAGCCTGTCGGCCAGACGCGCGGCCGATTCGGCGATAAACTGCTCGTCAAACGCGCCCGGGCGCAGCGTGAACTCGTGCGCCTCCGCGCCAGTGTGATATTCGATCAGCAGCGCGCCCAGATCGTTCGTCGAGCCTTCCATGCGCGCGAGCGCATCGCCCGCCGGCGCGTCCATATAGGTATAGATCTGCTCAAAGCCCTTCGCGCCCAGCTTTTTCGCCATGGCGTATACATCGCCGGCCTGCCACAGCTGCGCGCCGCCGGCAAAATCTCCGCGGACGGAGGCCAGCATCTGCACGGGGCTGTCCTGAGAAAGGCCGATGGCATAGGCCAGGTAGCCGCCCGCATCGACGCCGACCAGCGCGCGGTGCTGCGCGTCGGCCACGGTCCTGTACTGCGCGTCCACCTGTGCGATGACGGCGGCAAGATCGTCCGCCGAGTTCAGCACGGGCCTGACGATGATCCATTCCATACCGCCGGCGGAAAGGTCTTCGCCCAGCGCGCTGTCGTCCGCTTTGCCCGGCTGCTGCGGCAGCACATACGCAACCGGGTAGCGCGCCGCGCCGCCTTCGTATCCTTCCGGAAGGATTACCTCATACTGCGGCCCGCTCTGCGCCAGCGCAGAGCCCAGCAGCACGCAAAGCGCCAATGCAAACACCATTAAAAACTTCTTCACGCGTTTCCCTCCTGTTCGCTCGTCGGGTTCTTCCTACACCTTCATGATACCATTCTTTTAACTTTGCGTAAACACCCGCAGGCGAACAAACCTTTCGTTTCTTCTGCAGCGCCCCCGGCGAAAGCATAGAAAAAGAGCCGACAGATTCATGCCGGATCCGTCGGCTCTCCTGTTTGCGTATTTCTACGGCGTGCAAAGAAACAGGGTTCAAATCCATCAAACCACACGCTCGCGCACGCTGCAACATGGCGCTGCTGGTCACGCAAACCCACGGACGAGCCTTCAAGCCACACGCTCGCACACGCTGCAACTCAACGTTTTCTGCATTATACCACATCCCGCTCACCTTCAAGCCACACGCTCGCGCATGCTGCAACCTGATGGCGAAAAAGGAGGAAGAACATGCGGCAGCCTTCAAGCCACACGCTCGCGCACGCTGCAACTCTGGCAAGTGAATGCTCTTTGCATCCTATCAGCCTTCAAGCCACACGCTCGCGCACGCTGCAACGGACGACGCAATGGCTGCGCTGCGTTATGGCGTGCCTTCAAGCCACACGCTCGTGCACGCTGCAACGGCAAAAATGCACAACATGTGACCCCATGCACGGACTACTATGTGCATACTTAACCTTTTCGAGTGTATTGTCTGCTTCGATCCGATCGAGACTTACGACCACTTTCTCGATTTTGGGACGGGAAGTCGCCCCTTAGCAGGTGCGAACCCTGCGGACAATTCGCGTTCAATCCGCTTTCGCACTCAGCATTTTCTGAATAATCTTTTCGATTCCTTTGATGGAAATGTTCTGCGACGCATTATAATCGGCATTGCATGCATAGCCGCAGGCCGTACAGCAGAACTCTTCCTGCCGCGGACGATTGGCCGGATCTATATGCCCGCATTTGCTGCATCGTTGAGAAGTATACCGGGGATCGATCTTCACAACAGCGATCCCATGCTCCTTTGCTTTGTTGGTGATTTTCATCTGAAGATCATAATACGTCCAATGCCTCAGTCTCTTTGGAAAGCCGAGGTCTTTTTGAATGGCGGACAGATCTTCCATCTGGATCGTACCATATCCATTACTCACGGCATAGTCAACCAGCTCTTTGCTATAGCGGTGATTGATCGTTTCGCGGAACGAAGCGATTCTGTCTTCCGCCTTATACACAACACCAACCCTTGTTTTAGTGCCGTGACCGATGCGCCCTTCTCCGCAATAGCGCGCCTGCTGCTGAAGCGAACGCTTCCTTTTTTCCAGACGCAGAGCATATTCTGCGATCTCTCCACCTTCGATTTTCAGAATTCCGGGCGCATAACAGGAGCTGGCATAGAGCGCATAGC
>JAFQGN010000024.1 GCA_017398245.1 Clostridia bacterium
CCGGCGTACCCCCCTGTCTCCCTCTCCCTGGTTCTGCTCCAAATGTCTTCTCCCCAGCGCTCCCACCCCATACAAAAGGCCGGCCCACGCTGTAAGCGTAGCCGGCCTTTGCTTTTTTCGATCATACGATCCCAATATTGAGGGTTCCAAGGGGAATCATTCCCCTTGGCAGGGGTTTGGGGGCAGCGCCCCTAACGTTCCCCGGGCGAGCAGCCCCCAACGTCTTCCCTTAGCCCCGGCCTCAGTCCTCGTTCCAGGCCTTGCGGGACAGGATCGGACAGATGACCTCCGCCGGGAACTTCGGCACGCGCTCGTACGTATACAGGCCGTTGATCTCCTGCTCCACGTCCGTCAGCTGCGTGTAGCACAGGCCCATGATGCCCTCCGTGTCCAGACAGGCGTCGGCCAGCCCCTTGAAGCGCGCGATGAACTCTTCCTCGGTGGTCGGGTTGTTGCCGTAGCCCCATGCATCGCCAGGCGTGTGGCCGATCTTCCAGCCAATCCCACCGTACTCAGAAACGAACACGGGCTGGCCCTTGTTCAGCGTGGTGGGGAACTTCTTGCCATACTCGCTCTGGTGCTTGGGGAAGAGCTCGCCCTTTTTGCCGGAAGCATACACAGCCACGTTGCGCGTGAACTCTTCCACATCCTGCGTGTAATCGTGATAATCCTGCACGTCGGTATCGCCGCAGTGCACCCAGCCGCTGGTATCGATGCACGGGCGGGTCGGGTCGAGCGCCTTGGTGGCATGATAGGTCGCGCTGAGCACACGCGGATCGGTGTCCATGTCCGTCTCGTTGAACGGGCACCAGCCGATGATAGCCGGGCTGGAATAATCGCGCTCCACCGCCTCGATCCACTCGGGCAGGAAGTGCAGAAGGCCCTCGCCGTCGTTGGTCTTGAGGCACCAGTTGGCGTGCTCGCCCCAGACCATGTATCCCAGCCTGTCCGCCCAGTACAGGAAGCGCGGCTCGAAGATCTTCTGGTGCAGGCGCGCGCCGTTGAAGCCCATGGCCATGCTCAGTTCGATATCGTGCTTGAGGTGCTCGTCGCACGGCGCGGTGATGATGCCCTCGGGGTTGAAGCCCTGATCGAGCACCGTGCGCTGGAAGACGGGCTTGCCGTTGAGAACAAAATGCGGGCCCTGCAGCGCGACGGAGCGCAGGCCGAAATACGCCTGTACGCTGTCCTCGCCAAAGGTCAGCCTGAGATCATACAGCCTTCCGCAGCCCAGTTCCCACAAATGCGCTTCGGACAGAGGCACGAACGCGCGCACTTCGCGGCCGAACGCCTTGGTTTCCGTTTCGCCCATGGGCTTGCCCTCGTAAGAGGCTTCCGCCTTAAAGGCCGCGCCGTCTGCATAATCGGCCAGCACCGCGCGCACATGCACGCCCTGGTTGGCCACATCCGGCGTCAGGAAGATCTTCTGCAGGTAATTCTTGGCAACAGGCTCCATCCACACCGTCTGCCAGATGCCGGTGGTGCGGGTGTAGGAGCAGCCGTGGCTGTGATACCAGGTGCTCTGCTTACCCGCGGGCTGCTTGCCGGAGCGCACATCGCTGCGCGCATAGACGCATATCACATTCACGCCGGGCTGCGCGTAATCGGTGATATCCACGGTGAAGGAGACGTAGCCGCCCTCATGCCTGCCGGCTTCCTTGCCGTTGATATAGATGCGCGCCTCGTAATCCACCGCGCCGAAGTGCAGAAGCAGCCTGCCCTCCAGCCACTCGGCGGGCACATACACTTCCTTCCTGTACCAGCAGGCGTTGATGAAATCCACATGCGCAACGCCGGAAAGGCGGCTTTCCGGGCAGAAGGGCACGGTGATCTCTCCGGCAAGAGAGGTCTGCTCGTACACCTTGCGCTCCACGCCGGATACGCCCTGGTCCAGTTCAAACTGCCACTGGCCGTTCAGGTTCATCCATCTTTCGCGCACAAACTGGGGGCGCGGGTATTCCGCTCTGGGCATAGACATATGTATATTTCTCCTTTCGGGGCATGTTCGTTTACCACATGCCTATTATAACAGGTTTTGAATTTATCACAAGGCGGTTTCCGCCTGTTTGCAGATCTCAGCAACCTCGATCTGCCCGTCGATCAGCATCTCGGTCACTTTCGTTTCGCCGGGCACAGCCGGGTTCTGCCAATACTTCCGCGCAAGGCGCAGGTTTTCTTCCCTGTCGGGCGTTCCCTGAAAACAGAGCTCAGCGTTTCCCAAAAAGCAGCGGCCGTCCCACTGCACGCGAACGATCTGAAACGTCGGCCTGCCGATGCGCCTGAAAAACGCGAACCACTGCTCGGCCTCGGGCAGGGTCTTCGAAACGTACAAACTCGCCATGCGCGATGGATACTGCGGAAATTCGGCCTTGCGCACCTCTTCCATGGCCAGCTCGCGAAGCGCCACGCACAGATGGTGCTCCATCTCCTCCGCCCTGTACCGTTCGGGGTGCGCGTACACCTCCTGCACGAGCGGCATTTTTTCCATCACGCGCCCGTACACGCCTGAAACATGCTCCCCGTCAAACACAATTCTCTGCCCGAGGGCCATCGGCCGTTCCGTCACGGCGTGATAGGCGTAAAACTCCGGCATGTTCCTCTCCCCTTTCCGCGCTGATGATAGCATGCCCGCATTGGAAAATCAAGCCGAATATGCTACAATAGAAGCCGAGGTGGATATGCATATGGCAAAGAGCAAGAAGAAAAACGGCTGGCAGAAATGGATCGCCTTTGTGCTGATGATGGGCGTTGGCGCGGCGTGCGGCGTTGCGATCGCGATGCTTCTGGACAGGCTCATGGCTGGTGAAGAGAAGGGCAAAATGCTTCTGATGTACGCCCTTCTGGCCCTCGGCATGTATATCGCCATGGGCCTGCAGATCGTCGTGCACGAAGCCGGCCATCTCGTCTTCGGCCTGCTCACGGGCTATAAATTCTCCTCCTTCCGCATCGGCAGCATGATGTGGATCAAGGAAAACGGCCGCCTCGTGCGCAAAAAGTATTCCCTTGCCGGCACGGGCGGGCAGTGCCTCATGGCCCCGCCGGAGCTTGACGAGCAGGGCATGATGCCCGTCGTTTTGTACAACCTCGGCGGCTCGATCATGAACCTTGTGTGTTCTGCCGTATGCGTCGGGCTGTATTTCCTGTGCAGGCCGGCTCCCGTGCTTGCGGTCTTCTGGGTGGTCATGGCGCTGGTGGGCGTGGGCTTTGCGCTGACGAACGGCGTCCCGCTGCACATGGGCGCGGTGGACAACGACGGCTACAACGCGCTGATGCTCGGCCGCGACAAGCAGGCCGTGCGCGCGTTTGCCCTGCAGATGAAAATGAACGACGCCATCGCCCGCGGCATGCGCCCCAAGGACATGCCGGAGGAATGGTTCGCCATGCCCGATGACGAGAGCATGCAAAACAGCATGGTCGCCGCCGTGGCCGTCATGGCCTGCTCGCGCCTGATCGATATGCATAATTTCGAGGAAGCCGACGCGAAGATGCAGCGCATACTCGATATGGACAGCGCCATCATCGGCATCCACCGCGTGCAGCTGGTGTGCGAACGCATCTATTGCGAGCTCATCGGCCCCTGCCGGCGCGATGTGATCGAAACCATGCTGGACAAAGGCCAGAAAAAGATGATGAAGGCCATGAAGACCATGCCCTCCGTCCTCCGCTTGGAATACGCGCTGGCCCTTTTGCTGGAAAAGGACGTGGCCAAGGCGGAAAAAGCGCTGGCCGCATTCGAAAAAATCGCTGCGAAATACCCCTACCCGGCGGATATCGAATCCGAGCGCGAGCTGATCGCCATTGCCCGCGAAACAGCGCAGAACGCCGCCGAAATGAACTGATCCGATTACCATATCGGAATCGTGGCGCACAGCGGACGATTTCAAAGTTTTTTGTACGCTTTTCTATATTTATTTTGGTTTTGTTTCCGTACAATACAGTCATAAGATATCCCAATACAGAAAAAGGAGACGAACAGGCATGATCAGGCAGAATCTGAACAAGAAGTGGCAGCTTACAAAAGGCAAATCCTCTCTGATGGCGACGATGACGGGCGCGGGCGCGCAGGTGGAATACGTCGACCTTCCGCACGACGCGATGATCCACGAGACCCCCTCCGCAGACGCCGTCTCCGGCGCGCAGACGGGCTTCTATCCCGGCGGCGAATACACCTACACCAAGACCCTCTCCGTCCCCGCAGAATGGGCCGGCAAGGATGTCGCCATCGAATTCGAAGGCGTCTACCAGACCGCCATGGTCTATGTCAACGGCGACTTCGCCGGCAATAATCTCCACGGCTACGGCGAGTTCATCGTCCCGGTCGAAAAGCTCCTCAATTACGGCGCGGATAACGAGATCAAGGTCATCGCCAACAACCCCGCCCCCAACTCCCGCTGGTATTCCGGCAGCGGCATCTACCGCAATGTGAACCTGCTCGTCGGCGGCGATGTGCACATCGTCCCCAACGGCGTGCGCTTCACCACCAAGGAGCTCTCCTGCGAAGGCGCGATTGTCGAGGTCGAGACCACCTTTACCAACATCACCCGCGCAAAGAAGACCGTCTTTGTCCGCACCGCCCTCTCCTTTGCCGGCGAGTGCGCCAAGGCCGATACGGTCGAGATCACCATCTGGCCGGGCGAGACGGAGACCGTCCGCTCCAATATGCTCGTCGAAAACGCGCACCTTTGGGACTGCGACCACCCGAACCTCTATGACGTCAAGGTCGAAATCCTCGAAAACGATGCCGTTATCGATACCGAAACCTTCAGGACCGGCATCCGCACCATCGCGCTTGACGCCCAGCGCGGCTTCCGCCTCAACGGTAAGGAAGTCAAAATGGCCGGCTCCTGCATCCATCACGACAACGGCGTCATCGGCGCGGCCACCTTCGCCGCAGCCGAGGAAAAGCGCGCCCGCGAAATGCGCGAGGCCGGCTTCAACGCCATCCGCTCCGCGCACCATCCCATGAGCCGCGCCATGCTCGCCGCCTGCGATAAGTATGGCCTGCTGGTCATGGATGAGCTCAGCGACGTCTGGTATCACCACAAGAATGAAAACGATTTCGCCGTCAATTTCGACGCCTGCTGGGAATCCGAAGTCGAAAAGATGGTCGCCAAGGATTATAACCATCCCTGCGTCGTGCTCTATTCCACCGGCAACGAGATCATCGATCTGGGCAAGGAGACCGGCGGCCGTCTGAACCGCAAGATCGCCAACAAGTTCCGTTCTCTCGATTCCACCCGCTTCACCACCGCCGGCATCAACGGCATGATGAACGTCATGGGCCGCGGCTATATGCAGACCATCATCGGCGATATCCTCAAGGCCATGGGCATCGACCCGGCAGCCATGCAGGGCGGCCAGTCCGAAGGCGGCGTTGCGGGCATGAACATGATCATGGGCCTGCTCAACAGCGACGAATTCGCCGCCCATCCGCTCATGACCAAGGCGCTGGAGCAGTCCGCACAGGCTCTGGATCTGGCCGGCTATAACTACCTCACCGGCCGCCATGCCATGGAAGCGCAGCTGCATCCCAACAAGCCTATCGTCGGCTCCGAAACCTTCCCCGGCGATATCGTCCGCCTCTGGCGCATCGTGGAAGATAACCATCATGTCGTCGGCGATTTCACCTGGACGGGCTACGATTATCTGGGCGAGGCCGGCTGCGGCATCTTCTATTACGACGGCACCGTCAATTTCTCCTCCCACTATCCGGATCGCCTCGCCTGCATCGGCGATATCGATATCATCGGCGGCCGCAAGCCCATCTCCTACCTGCGCGAAGTCGTCTATGGCCTGCGCAAGGCGCCCTATATCGGCGTGATCCGCATGAACCGCTATGGCCAAACCTCCAGCCACACCGCTTGGATGCACAAGGACAATATCGCCTCCTGGACCTGGCCGGGCTATGAAGGCAAGCAGACCGAGGTGGATATCTATTCCGTCGATCCCGAGGTCGAACTGTTCATCA
>JAFQGN010000025.1 GCA_017398245.1 Clostridia bacterium
CGGCCTGTAGCCAGCTCCTTTGCCAGCGCCTCTTCATCCACAATGCTGCCCCGCGCGGTGTTGATAAAGACCGCGCCTTGCGGAATAAGCGCGAGCTTCTCCGCATCAATGAGATGATACGTTTCCGGCACCTTTGCCAGATGCAGCGATATGACCTTGCACCCTGTCAGTATCTCCTCCATCGTCGCCTTTTTCGCCCCGTAAGAAGCGGCTTCCTCGGGCGAAACATGATCGGCGTCGATCCAGATCTCGCAGCCGAACGCGCGCAAAAGCCCTGCCGTATGGCGGGCCACCGCGCCGAAGCCGATCAGCCCCACCTTCTGGTCCTGCAGTCCTTCGTTGCAGAACACATCGCCGCGCCAGCCATCGTTCAGAAGCATGCGGTTGTATTTGCCCAGATCTCGCAGCGCATACAGCGCATAGGCGATCACGCTTTCCGCAACCGAACGCGCGTACAGCTCGTTCCCCGAAAGCACGGCGATGCCGCGCTCGTATACGGCCTGCGTGACCAGCGTCGCCACCGAGCCGCCCGTGTGCGCGATGCATTTCAGGCTGTCTGCCGCCGAAAGCACCGTTTCATCAAACAAAGGGCTGCCCCAGCCGGTGATGCATACATCTGCTCCGGGCAAACGCTGCATCAGCTCCTGCTGCGTCCAGTTGCTCTCCCCTTCGTTCCATTCGATCTGCGCGATCTTCCCCAGCCGCTCCTCAACCTCTTCCGGCATAAAGCGGCGGCCTATTCCGCCCTTTGGCATCACGATCAGGATCTTCACCGGCGCCGACCTCCTCTGTACCACGATATATCTATTGTACCTTCCGCCCCGCAAAATAACAACCCCGCGCCCACTTTCCACCGTGCAAAAAGAATACCGGCTATGCGCGCCAAGCGCTTCTCACAGGCCTGTTTTTCCGCTATAATACCAGCAGGAAGGTGATACGAATGAAAGCAACCGCTCCCGTTTCCGGAGGAGACTGGAAGACTTTTTTGAAGTTGTTGTGCACGGTCGGCCTGCCCGTCGCGCTGCAGAGCCTGATCGGCACCAGCGCCAGCATGATCGATACTGTCATGCTGGGCACTCTTGGCGAAACGGTCGTCGGCTCCATCGGCCTGTGCGGCCAGTTCAGCTATCTGGTATGGAGCGTGTATTCGGGCTTTGTCGTAGCCGGAACGCTGTTCATCGCGCAATACTGGGGCGCGAAGGACGACGCGCGCATCTGCTCCTCCTATGGGCTGATGATGGTGATCGTCATGGCGATCGGCATCGCTGCGGGCGTGATGTGCTTTGCTGCCCCTTACACCATCATGGCTCTGTATACCGACAAGAGCGTCTTCTGGGATGTAGGCGTTCGCTATCTGAAGTACCTCGCCTTCGCGCTGCCGCTGCAGATCCTCGCCGCGTGCATGAGTGCGCTCCTGCGCGCTACCGAGCGCATCTCCATCCCCTTCGCCGCCTCCATGGCCTCTCTTGCCACAAACGTACTGGGCAATTACGTGCTCATTTTCGGCAAATTCGGCATTCCGCGCCTCGGTGTAGACGGCGCGGCTATCGCAACCGTTCTTTCAGCTGTAGTGAACATCGCCGTCATGCTCGTGCTCGCCGCAAAGGACAAGCACCCTTACCTTCTCAAATTCTCCGCCCATTTCAAATGGGAGAAGGCTTTTGTGCTGCAGTATCTGGCCAAGACTTTCCCCGTTTTGTGCAACAACCTGATCATGGGCATTGCGCGCACGGCGATCAACGTGATCATGGGCCGTCAGGCGGCGGAGGCCATCGCTGCGCTGGCCGTGTTCCGCACGTTCGAAAGCTTCGTCGGCGCGTTCAACGCGGGCTTCAACAATTCCGCGTCCATCCTCGTGGGCAAGGAAGTCGGCGCAGGCCGGCACGAGCTCGCGTTCCGCCGCTCCAAGCAGATGACACTCACCGTGCCCGTCGTCATTCTGGTGTGCTGCTCCGTGTTCCTGTGTTTCCACAGGCCGTTCCTGACCGCTATGAGCCTGACGGGCGAAACCTTCGCCATCGGCCGCAGCATGCTCTTTGCGTTCACCGCAGTGGCCATCATGCGCATGCCCAACTGGTGCATGAACGACACCTTCCGCTCCGCGGGCGACGCCGTGTTCGGCACGGTCATGGAGATCGTGTTCATGTACGCTATCGTTCTGCCCTGCATGTACCTTGCGGGCATCCATTTCAAGCTGCCGTTCCTCTTCGTTTTCCTCGCCGCCTATGTGGACGAGCCGCTGCGCCTTGCCGTGATGCTGCGCCACAACTGGTCCGGAAAATGGATCCGCCCCGTGACCGCCGAAGGCCAGGCGACCATCGCCGCCTTCCGCGAAAAGCACGGGCTAAAGTAGAGCTTTTGCGAGAACCCTTTTTCTTTTGAGAAAGAAAAAGGGTTCTCGCGCTCTCCTAAAAAGAAATCCATTAGGCCTGAAAAATCATTCCTGCCAAATAAAAGAAGCCCTCTGGAAAAGGTATTAATACCTTTCGAAGGGCTTTCTTTATATCTACAGAAATAATATCTCCATCCAAACGGTTTTCTTTGGGAGAGCGCGAGAGGGTCCTTCTTTTTTCAAAAAGAAAGACCCTCTCGCCGTTATCTCAAAAAATTAGTAGCCGATGCTCTTGATATACTCGCGGCTCATCTTAGCAGCCTCGAGCGGAGTGCGGCCGATGGACAGATCCTGTTCCACGATAAAGACCTCGGCGCCGCTTTCGAGACCGGCAGCGATGATCTCCGGAATGTTCTGGCAGCCGTGGCCGACCGGACGGAACTCAAACGCCACGTCGTCGGAATTGGCGGCAGTGCCGTCGTCTTCGCCGTCCGCCTTGATCAGGGCGTAGGGCTGCTTGCCGCCCTTCTTGCCGACATAGTCCTTCAGATGCACGACATGGCAGCGGCCCGCATACTGCTTGATGTACTCGGCCGGGTTCAGGCCGGCGTACTTGACCCAGCAGCAGTCGATCTCGGTTTCGAGCGTGCAGGGCGGAACAGCGCTGTACAGGAAGTCGAGGCCGTACTGACCGGAAACGGTCACGAACTCGAAATCGTGGTTGTGATAGAGCAAAGTGATGCCGGCAGCCTTGCACAGCTTGCCGAACTTATAAATGTTCTTGATGGCCTCGGCGAACTTGGGGCCGCCGGGACGCTCGTTTTCGCCCAGGAAAGGCACGGCGATGTAGGAACAGCCGATGGTCTTGTGATAGGCGATGGTGCCGAACATATCGGCGATGATGGAATCGTACGGCACATGGCTGGAGATGGCGACCAGGCCGGTCTCGTCCAGCATCTTCTTCACATCTTCGGCGGTGTGGCCATAGAAGCCGGCGAATTCAACGCCGTCATAGCCCAGTTCCTTCAGAGTCTTCAGAACGCTCAGCAGATCCTTGGACGCGTCTTCGCGCGCGGAATACACCTGGTAACCAATCAGGGGCTTGCTCATAACAATTTACCTCCAGTCCTTTGAAACCATGCTTTTTCTGGCAGGGAGCCGGCCTTTGCGACACATGCGCCTGCCGATTTTCCACAAAATAAATAATAACACGTTCTTCGCTTTCGCGCAAGTAGAGATGGCAATATCCTCCACTTTATGTTATAATAACACCCGTAAACTTTACAATTCATTTTTAGGAGGAAGCGCGATATGAAAGAAATCAAAGTTCTTTCCAGCAACCCCGGCCTTGAAAACCTCTGCGAGATCAAGCCCGATGTCGAATTCACCTGTCCCGACGGCCTTTCCCAGAAAATGCAGGTCATCATGCCCTGGCGTCTTGGCGAAAATGATACCCGCCGCTTCCCGCTGATCGTGTTCATCCAGGGCTCTGCCTGGACCAAGCCGAACCAGTGCTACGAGATTCCCCAGCTCTCCGAATACGCGCGCATGGGCTATGTCGTCGCAACCGTCACCCATCGCTCCGCCTTTGAAGCCAAGGCGCCTGCGTTCCTGGTCGACGTCAAGTCCGCCATCCGCTATCTGCGCGCGCATGCCGACGAATTCCTGATCGATCCCGAGCGCGTCTGCGCGTGGGGCACCTCTTCCGGCGGCAACACTTCCCTGCTCGTGGGCGTGACCGGCGGCATGGAAGAATTCGATGTGGGCGATAATCTGGATCAGTCCAGCTCCGTCAAATGCGTTATCGATTGCTTCGGCCCGACCGATCTGGTCAAAATGGTCACCAAGCAGTACGCGCCCAAGCCCGGTGAGCCCGAGCGCAAGCCGCAGGGTCCGAACCTGTTCGAAGCTCTCGCCGGCCAGCCGCTCTCCCGCGAAGACCTTTCCACGCTGGAGCCGCTCGCCCGCATCAGCCCCGTAAACTATGTCGAACCCGGTAAATCTTTCCCGCCCTTCCTCATCCTGCACGGCGACGCCGACCCGGTCGTGCTCTATGAGGACAGCCTTGAAATGTACGAAAAGCTCTCCGATTGTGGTTACGACGCCGAGATGATCCGCATCACCGGCGCGCCGCACGAAGGCTCCTTCTGGTCCGTCGCCCTGCATGACGAGATCAAGGCCTGGCTCAAAGCCCACCTGTAAGATTACGAGAGGGTATTGCGGGGAGGGGCTTTCTTTTTCTAAAGGTCGGCAGTGCCGATTGACCTTTGCTGCCGCTGCCGCCGCCGGCCAGTGGCCGGTGACAATTGCTGCCGCCGAACCTAACGGAAAAACAGATTAATCCCTCAAAA
>JAFQGN010000214.1 GCA_017398245.1 Clostridia bacterium
GAGGATGTGCGCGTGTGCGCGATGACCAACTGCGGGGAGGTCCGCTTCTTCCTGAACGGGAAGCTCATGGGCACGGTCGCGGTGGAAGACAGGCGCGCCGAGATGCACATTCCGTACGAGCCCGGCGTTCTGCGCGCAGAGGGTGTGTACGAAGGCCGCTTGATCGCCGACGAGGTGCGCACGGCGGGCGCGCCTGCGAAGCTGGAGATCATTGATGCGGCGGAGGAGAAGGATTACGATTCCTCCATCGTGAACGTCCGCCTGATGGACGAAAACGGCGTTCCTTCGCCCGGGCGCGGAGTGGACAGGCTCGTCACATTCCATGTGGAGGCTGGCCGGATCATCGGCGTGGGCAATGGCGACCCGAACGGCGTTCTGCCCGAGATTGCAGACAATATCCCCACCTTCTGCGGCCGCTGCCAGGCGATCATCCGCCCGGATGCAAGCGGCAAGGTGAAGGTGCGGATCTGCGCGGAAGGCCTGCCGGAGGCGGTGTACGAGCGCGGCTGAACCTAAAAACCGGCCCGGAAATGGTTCCGGGCCGGTTTTGTCGTTTTGGTACAGCGCGGCAGCAGGCTCTACCTGCCTTGTCGCAGCTCCTTTGTGCCGCGTGCGAGCATGTACACGGCCATGGCCAGCACAACAGTGCACACCGCCGCTCCTGTTGCAGCGGTCATGATGCGGCGGAAGGTTTCCTGCGCAGGGTCGCCAAACTGCGCGAGCAGAGCCGTCTCCAGCGAAAGCAGCGAGACCAGCGCGGCAACGAGGGTCGTCGTTTTCGCGGCAGTCAGCACGGGGCTGGTGTGGCGGCGTGTTTTATAGGCCTGTATCACGGCGGAAATGACGGCATAGAAGGTGTACGCTGCCATGGCGTATACAAGATACCCGGGGTAGGCGAAGCTCTCCGCGCGCACGACGACGTGGCCAGTCACCACGGCGAGCGCCTGGTTCATCAAAAGGAGCACGCCGCCGCAGTTGCGGTATGTGCGCCACTGAGCCGCAGGGGGCGCATTTCGCAGGCCCTTTCTGGCAAGGCCTAAGCGCAGTGCGGAAAGCAGGATATAATACAGCGCGAGCGCGCCGAACCACTCCGAACGATAGACGATGCCCGAGATTCCTTTGAGCAGCGCGTAGGCGATGTTCACACACAGGCCTGCGCGCAAAGAGACATCGGTCCTGAAGAGCGGGTCCTGCTGGTATTTTTGTACGGCGGGCAGGCGCAGCGCGCTTTGCCAGAGCCGGTTCTTTCGCCAATGGCGGGCAGACGCGGGCAGGCTTGCGCAGCACACGGTCAGCGCATAGGCCGAAAACGCAAAGCTGCCGTAGCCGAAGGCCGTATCTTCCAGCCCGGCGGCGAACACCCACGCCAGCCATGCGGCGGCGGGCAGCGCAATGGGCGCGCAGGCCCACAGGGGCAGAACGAACGCTGTTTTCAGCGCCTGTTTCCATTTTTGCACGGCTATGTCTCCCCTTTTTGTTCAAAACACAGTACGGCTGCGCGGGCAAGGAGCCCGCTTACACGCCACAGATCCTTCCGCACGTATCATAGCACGGGCAGATTAAAGAAAGATTAGAGCGAGGCCGTCTTGCGCAGGCGGGGCTGCAATGCTACAATATGCACGATAACAGGAAAGGAATGCTGCATATGAAACTGAGAATGCCTGATATCTACCGCGTATATACCGATAATTGTGAATACACTTCCCATTCCCCCATTTCCGAAGGAGACATCCGCATGGCGGCGAGCCGGATGGGCAGCGCCTTGCGCGTGAGCATCGCCGCAGATAGGACGCCGCTGAAGTACATCATGCTGCGCTGGAATTTTGCGGATAACGAAAAGCGCGACGAGGCCGTGCACATCATGGGTGACCACTATGAGCGCGGCTATTCCGACCTGCGCTGGGCGGGCATCGAGCCGGAGCGCATCATGCCCTGGTACATGCTCGTTTCCAACGGCACCGACCGCTGCGCCGATACCGCCGGCCGCTTCACCGAGGGCTTTGGCGTGAAGGTGCAGACGGGCTCCATCGTGACATGGCAGTACGACGCGGCCGGCGTGACCATGTGGGCGGATATCCGCAACGGCGGCGAAGGAGTGCTGCTTGGCGGGCGCGAGCTGTGCGCGTGCGAGATCGTGTTCGGCGAATACAGGAATATGTCCGCGTTTGAGGCGGGCCGCGCGTTCTGCCGCGAAATGTGCCCGGTCTCCAAGCTGCCGGGGCACAAGGTGTACGGTTCCAACAACTGGTACTATGCTTATGGCAACTCTTCCCACGAGGAGATTCTGGGCGATACGAAGATCGTGGCGGAGCAGTGCAAGGGGCTGGAGAATATTCCGTACATGGTCATCGACGACGGCTGGCAGAAGCATTCCGTCGACGCGCCGTGGGTCGCCAACGAGCGCTTCCCCGATATGAAAAAGCTGGCCGACGAAATGCGCGCGCAGGGCGTGCGTCCGGGCATCTGGGTGCGCTATCTGATCGACTCCTATTTTGAGGTGACCGACGCCTCCTCCGACTGGCGCCTCTCCCGCGAGCCGAAATCGCTCGATCCGTCTCATCCCGAGGTCATCGAATACGTCAAAAAGACCACAAAGCAGCTGCGCGAATGGGGCTACGACCTGATCAAGCACGATTATTCCACCTACGATATCTTCGGCCGCTGGGGCTTCGCCATGAAGGAGCAGATGGGCGAGGACGGCTGGCATTTCTTTGACCGCAGCCGCACGACTGCCGAGATCGTCGTCGATTTCTACCGCGCTGTGCGCGAAGCCGCGGGCGAGGATTGCGTGATCATCGGCTGCAATACCATCGGCCATCTGTGCGCGGGCATGTACGAGCTCAACCGCACCGGCGACGATACCTCCGGCCGCGAATGGAACCGCACGCGCGATATGGGCGTGAACACGCTGGCCTTCCGCATGATCCAGAACAATATCTTCTATATGACCGACGCGGACTGCGTGGGCATCATGGGCCCTGTGCCGTGGGAGAAGAACCGGCTGTGGCTGGATGTGCTGGCGCGCAGCGGCTCGCCGCTGTTCGTTTCGTGCAAGCCGGGCATCCTTTCCGAAGGTGAGCTGGCCGAGCTCAAGCAGGCGTGGGCCGTCAATTCCGTGCAGGCAAACGACGCGCGCCCGCTGGACTGGATGGAAAACCGCTACCCCGAGCTGTGGCTGATCGACGGCGAGACCGTGCGCTACAACTGGTATGAGGAAGCCGGCGCGAACACCTTCAACCCGAACAAGTAAAACAATACCCCCTGCTCCCTGGAAAGGGCAGGGGGGTTCTTTTTGCGATCCGGCCCGGGTTCACGGCGTGGAGAGCTGCGCAAGGAGCTCGTCCAAAGAGATCTCGCCTGCGAAATACTGCGGCGCGAGGGCGGAAAAGGCCGCGCGTTCATCTTGCTGCCATGCGGGCTGCACAATGTCCTCCAGCAGGGCTGCCCAGCGGGGGTAGCCCTGCGCGTTCAGGCCCGGAAAGACGGTATAGCCGCGCACCTGCTGCCATGTCCAGCGCCGCCAGTTCCTGTATTTGGTCATATCCGTCAGCATCATGCCCGTGCCGCCGTCCTCCAGCCGGGTTTGCACTTCCGGTGAGGCGAGATAGGCAAGCATTTCCGCCGCGAGCTGCTTCTGCGCGCCGTCGGCAGGCATATACCACGCCCAGGCGGGGATATAGACCGCGTCGCTTCCGTTTTCGGAGGGGAAGTACAGCGTGTCCCCGTTCAGGATCGCCGCCGGGCGCAGATCGATAGAATGCTTGCCCGTATCCATGACCGAACCGCACGAGCAGGTCATCAGCGCGCCAGACAGATCGACATTATCGGCGAACACGACAAAGCCGGAATCCTGCATTTCCTTCCAGAAGGCGAGTATTTCGCGGAATTCGGCCGTGTCGAACCCCTGCGCGTCGGGATACAGCGCGGCATACGCATCCGGGATATGCCTTGCGTATTTGTCCATGGCAAGGAATATACGCCCCGCGTCTTTGGCCTGCTGCGCGAGCGAACGGAACGCATCATAGGAGACGCCGCCCTCGGGCAGATAGAGGCCGATCTGCGCGAGGGCGTCCGCATCCCGCGCAAACAGGAGGGAGGAAAACGTGGCTAAAGAGGCCCTGTCCGGTAGGCATACGATGCGCCCCTGCGCGTCTTTCATCGCGCCGGAGGCAATCCAGTGCGCGGAGAGCGGCTGCATGATCTGCGGGTATGCGCTAAGGTCCTCGTAGAGCTCCGGCCGCTGCACGGTATTTGTATTCGCATAGACGAGATCGGCCCCGTGGCTTCCGGAGGCGATGAACGCGTCCATATTCTTTGCGGTAACGAGGAGCTCAACGGCGTGATCCGGATGCTGCCTGCGGTACATTTCCCGCGCCGCGATCATCCGCTGCGAAACATCTATGCCCGCCCAGCCCGTGCAGATGACCAGCCGGTATTCCG
Organism: Clostridia bacterium; assembly: GCA_017398245.1. Next base: position 4,441 of record JAFQGN010000214.1, read on the forward strand.
GATCAACGGGCTGCTGTGCCTGCTGCAGTTTCCAGTCCTGAACCAGCAGGCCGCACAGTATCGCCGCAAACCAAACGCTCAGACCGATCCATCTCTTCATAGCCGACCCCTCTTTTGCCCTGTATTGCGAACTGCCCGTGCCGGAGGGCACGGGCAGTTCGTTCTCCCTATCTATTAGATGCGCGAAAAGGGCGATCAGAGAGGTGGTCTGAAAATAAAGTTCAAAAATACGGTGGATTTTCCTGCTGCGGAACGTGCCGGCCGGCCTTGCGTTCCGACATGCGGGCATTTTTTGCGGATCAGCCGTTGAGCGCTGCGTCGATGGCCGCGATCTCTTCCGCCGTGAACTTGGTGTTTTCGATCGCCTTCACGTTTTCGGCGATCTGCTCGGGCTTGCTCGCGCCGATGAGCGCGGAGGTGACGACGTCGTCGCGCAGGGTCCAGGCCAGCGCCAGCTGCGCAAGGCTCTGCCCGCGCGCCTGAGCGATCTCGTTCAGCCTGCGCACGATGGCCAGCTTGTCCTCGGTGATGTTCTGCGGCTTGAGGAAGCGCGGGTCCTTCGCGGCGCGGCTGTCCGCCGGGATGCCGCCCAGGTACTTGCCGGTCAGCACGCCGCCGGCCAGCGGGCCGAATGCGATCATGCCCACGCCTTCTTCGCGCAGCACGTCGGTCAGGCCGTCTTCCACCCAGCGGTTCATCATGGAATAGCTCGGCTGGTGGATGAGCATCGGCGTGCCAAGAGCGCGCAGGGTCTCGATGGCGACCTTCGCCTGATCGGCCTTGTAGTTGGAAATGCCCACATACAGCGCCTTGCCGCTGCGCACGATGTGATCCAGCGCCATCATGGTCTCCTCGATGGGCGTCTCCGGATCGGGCCTGTGGTGGTAGAAGATATCCACATAATCCAGACCCATGCGCTTGAGGCTCTGGTCGAGCGAGGCGATGAGATACTTCCTGCTGCCGTGATCGCCGTACGGGCCGGGCCACATATCGTAGCCGGCCTTGGTGGAGATGATCAGCTCGTCGCGATAGGGCTTGAAATCGCGCTTCATATGCTCGCCGAAATTGCGCTCCGCCTCGCCGTAGGGCGGGCCGTAGTTGTTGGCCAGGTCAAAATGGGTGATGCCCGCGTCAAAGGCGGCGCGCAGAACGGCCTGCTGCTGTTCGAACGGCGTGATCGCGCCGAAATTGTGCCAAAGGCCAAGGGAAATGGCCGGCAGCTTCAGGCCGCTCTTTCCGCAGCGGCGGTATTCCATGGTATCATAACGGTTTTCGTTTGCGATATACATTCGTTTTCCCTCCCCGTTTCGTTCTGCTCCCATTATAGCGAATCTGCGCCGCCGGGTCAATTCCGACGCGCATTTGGGTCGAACGACATGGTTTTTAGCGAAATTTCTTCGCTTTTGCAGCGCACCTGTGCTACAATACGCATGAACGCTTGCCAAAAGGAGTTGATCGTATGAAACTGATCAAACGGCTTGAAGAGGTAGCCCTGTACGGAAACATCGCCGTCGACGCGCAGATGCGCAAGGAGCAGCTGCAGCCCGACGTATACGAATATACCTTCGATTTCACATGGGATATGGAGCAGGCGAAAGACCCGCAGGCCAAGCTCATGCTGGAATGGTTCCTGCCCTGTCTGGACACGCACTACATGTGGCAGCCCTGCACCAACACCAAGCGCCTTTTCGAGGGCAACTGGCGCCTGCACCACACCTCCATGATGACCCGCTCCGCGCCCGTGGCCTGCATGCATAACGGAAACGATATCAATTCCTATACCTTCGCGACCGACGAGGTAAAGCGCGTTTCCTCCGTGCATATGGGCGGCTCGGATTACGAGAGCGACGTCACCGTGCGCATCACCCTCGGCCTGCACCAGTATACCGGCAAAAACAGCCACACCGTAAAGGTTCTGGCCGATTACCGCCCCGTTCCCATGCATCAGGCGCTGGACAACGTGCGCGCATGGTGGGAGCAGGTGCTGCCCGGCGTGCCCCTGCCCGTTCCGGAGGAGGCCAAGCTGCCCATGTATTCCTCGTGGTACGCCTATCACCAGAAGATCGAGGCGGCGGAACTGGAAAAGCAGTGCCGCCTTGCCAGGGAAATGGGCATGCACACCATCATTGTGGACGACGGCTGGCAGACTGGAAACTCCGCCGGCGGCTACGGCTATACCGGCGATTGGGAGGTATTCCCCGGCAAGATCCCGGATATGGCCGAGCACGTCAAGAAGGTGCACGAGGCGGGCCTGAAATACATGCTCTGGTATTCCGTTCCCTTCGTCGGTTATTATTCCAAAATGTGGGAACGCTTTCAGGACAAAGTCCTCTACCGCGACGACCGCCTGCACTGTGCCACGCTCGACCCGCGCTACCCCGAGGTGCGCCGGTTCCTGATCGACACCTATGCAAACGCTGTGAAGAACTGGGATCTGGACGGCTTCAAGCTGGATTTCATCGATTCCTTCGTCATGCCTGAAAACGATACCATCAAGCCCGGTATGGATTTCACCTGCGTGCAGGAGGCCACCGAGCGCCTGATGCTGGATATCGCCGCCGCGCTTAAGGAGCTAAAGGACGATATCCTCATCGAGTTCCGCCAGTCCTACATCGGCCCGATGATGCGCCAGTTCGGCAATATGTTCCGCGTGGGCGATTGCGCCGGCGATATCGTCTCCAACCGCATCGGCACCATCGACCTGCGCATCCTCAGCGGCAATACCGCTGTGCACAGCGATATGCTCTGCTGGAACCATAACGAAACGCCCGAGGACGCAGCCCTGCAGATTCTGCACTCCATCTTCGGCGTCATCCAGTTCTCGCAGATCATTTCCGATATGCCCGAATCGCACAAGAGAATGTCCGCCTTCTGGCTGGATTTTGCGCAGAAGAACAAAAGGGTGCTGCTCGAGAGCGAGCTTGTGCCCTATGAGCCGCATTATCTCTATCCCGTCGTGAAGGCGCAGGACGAGAACGAGGCCATCGTGGCCGTGTATCAGCGCGACAAGATCGTCTCTCTGCCGGAGCGTAAAAAGGTCACCATCATCAACGCCAGCAAGAGCGAGACCATCGTCGTCAAGACGGACGCGCTCGTGCAGGCCGAGACCGTCGCGCGCAATACCCTCGGCGAGATCACCTGCCGGCAGACGATCACGCTCTCCGGCCTCACGCCGCTCACCGTGCCCAATTCCGGCCTGATTGAGCTCAACATCCTCTGAACCCTGCCCGTATAAACGAAAGGCGGCCCCGCATCGAACGATGCGCGGGCCGCCTGTTTTCTACTTTTTTCTCAGCCTCAGCGCGCAGAGGCAGGCGGCGTACAGCAGCGCCCACATGCACCAGATGAACACGCAATCCCGCTGCATGCTGTAGGTAACGGTATCCAACTGCAGGATAGAGATATGCGCCGCGACATAGCACACCGGCGCACAGAACAGCTTTGCCAGCACGCGCCCCGCGCGGGGAAACCTGCGCCGCGCAAACAGCCATGCGACTATAAGAGCTAAAGCAGCCGCTGCCGCCAGCAGAAGATAATACCCCAAAGCCAGCCTCGGCAGAGTGATCTGCCTCTCGCCCGTTTCCGGCCCCCACACCAGAACGTTCTCCTGCCCGTTGTTTTGCTGGTAATACACCCGCGTCACGGGCGGCGTATCCGGCCAGGAGCCCATCGTGATCATGGCCTTTTTGCCGATCGTCGTGTCGTACAGCGTGTCGTAGGAGTAGACATACAGCGCCGCCTCCTCGCCGTCCGGATCCTCCGCCCAGTACCAGCCGGCGTTCTGCACATCCAGCATGAGTACCGAATCGACATAGGCCCGCCCGCCCGGCTCCTTTGCGCTGACGTACACCATGTCTTTATCGAAAGGCTTGTACATGGGCCGCGTCATCAGCGAAACGATGGGCAGCACGACGCATAGCGCGATCAGCGCCGTCAGCGCGACCAGAAGAAATCTGCGTTTTCTCATTTCCTTACGCACTGCCCGCAGCGGGACGTCTGCCATGCAGTCCTTCTGACCGGCCTCTTTTTGCATGCGCGAAAGCTCTGCCGCGCATTCCGGGCAGAAGGCGATGTGCTTTTGTACGAACGCCTTCGTCTCCGCGCTGGCCATGTCCTCGGCCACGAGAGGCAGGATATCGCGGATCAACTCGCATTTGCTCATTCTTCTTCCTCCATTCGCTTTCTGATTTTCTCCCGCGCGCGGTGATACGCCACGCACGC
>JAFQGN010000215.1 GCA_017398245.1 Clostridia bacterium
TATTACTGCCTGTGTGCATTTTTGCGCGTTTTTTTGCATTCTTTTGTGCGTCAAAAGCGCCCGAAAAGCTGAAGGGAGGAGTATCCGATGAATTGGGAAATGATCGCCGAAAGGCTGAACGAAATGCTTGAGGCGGGCCGCCGCAGCCAGCTGCGCGGCGCGCTGATGATGCTCTCGAACGTCGATATCGCGCAGTATATCGATTCGCTCGACCGCGAAAAGATGCTGGTGGTCTATCGCATACTTCCAAAAGACGTTGCCGCCGAGGTATTTTCCTATATGGACAGCGACAAGCAGCGCGAGCTGATCGACCTGATCGGCGATGCGGAGATCAACAGCCTGCTGAGCGAAATGTACCTCGACGACACGATCGACTTTCTGGAAGAGCTGCCCGCAGGCGTCGTGCGCCGTGTTCTGATGAACGCGGACGAGCAGACGCGCGCGCTGATCAACCAGTTCCTGCGCTATCCGGAGTATTCCGCGGGCTCGATCATGACGATCGAATACTGCGAATTCCACATCCCCATGACGGTAAGGCAGGCCATGGAGGAGATCCGGCGCACGGGGCTGGACAAAGAAACCATCTACACGCTGTATGTCATCGACGAGCAGCGCAGGCTGCTGGGCACGGTGCCGCTGCGCAGCCTGATCCTTGCCAAGGAAGAGACGCAGGTGGCGGACATCATGCTGCCCAACCCGGTGCATGTTCACACGACGGACGATCAGGAGATCGTGGCCGACACGGTGCGCAAGTACGACCTGATGGCTATCCCCGTGGTGGACGACGAGGAGCGGCTGGTCGGTATCGTTACGGCTGACGACGTCATGGACGTTATCGAAGAAGAAAACACGGAAGACTTTGAAAAGATGGCGGCCCTGACCCCGGCGGACGACACCTACCTGAAGACGCCGGTGATCACGCTGGTGAAAAACAGAATGCCCTGGCTGCTTTTGCTAATGTTCTCGGCCATGTTCACGGGGCTGATCATCACGCATTACGAAGGGCTTTTGGTGACGAGCGGGGCCATCGGCGTGGCGCTGACATCGTGCATGCCGATGCTGATGGGCACGGGCGGCAACTGCGGAAGCCAGGCTTCCACGCTGACGATCCGCGGCCTTGCGCTGGGCGAGATCCAGATCAAAGATGTTGGGCGGCTGCTGTGGAAAGAATGCCGGGTGGCGCTGATCGTAGGCGCGATTCTGGCGGTGCTGAACGTGCTGCGGCTGGTATTTTTGAACGGGTTCACCCTTGGCGTTGCCATGTCGGTGGGCGCGGCGCTGTTTCTGACGGTGCTGCTGGCCAAGGCGTTGGGCTGCGTTTTGCCGGTGCTGGCGAAGGTATTCAAGCTGGACCCGGCTTTGATGGCCAGCCCGATACTGGCGACCATCGTGGACGCGCTCTCGCTGGTGTTCCTGTTCGCCATTTCCTCGAAAGTTTTGCATTTCTGATACTGTTTCACGGAAGGGAACTGCTGATATGAAGACGACTCTTGGCTGCATCCGGCGCGCGGACGAGGATTTCCGCATGATCGAGGCGGGCGACCGCGTGGCGGTGGGCGTTTCGGGCGGAAAGGACAGCCTGGTTCTGCTCTACGCGATGGCGCTGTACCGCAAGTTCTGCAAGCAGCCCTTCACGCTGACGGCTGTGACGCTTTCGCTGGGGCTGGAGCCGTTCGACCTGAGCGGCATACAGGCGCTGTGCGACAAATTAGAAGTGCCGTATGTGATCAAGCAGACGGAGATCGCCAAGGTCGTTTTCGAAGACCGCAAGGAAAAGAACCCGTGTTCCCTTTGCGCGAAGATGCGGCGCGGCGCGCTGACCGACCTGTGCAACGAGCTGGGCTGCAACAAGCTGGCGCTGGGGCATCACCGCGACGACGCGGAGGAGACGCTTCTGATGAGCCTTCTGTACGAGGCGCGCCTGCACACGTTCCATCCGACGACGTATCTGAGCCGCTCTGGCATCACGCAGATCAGGCCGATGGTATACATTCCGGAGGATCACATCCGCCGGCTGACGAACAAGCTGCAGCTGCCGGTGGTGGAATCGCCCTGCCCGGCGAACGGGCATACAAAGCGCGAGGATATCAAGGAGCTTTTGGATATGATCTGCCAGCGCTTCCCCGAAGCGCGCGAATACATGCTCTCCGCCCTGCGCAACGAGGAGCAGTACGGGCTTTGGCAGAAGCCCAAGGGCGAACGATAAGGATACGCCGGGGCGCTGCCCCCGTCCCCGCCAAAGAGGCTCCGCCTCTCTGGACACACCGGCAGGGGGAATGATTCCCCCTGCACCCCTCAATTGGGGGATACTATTTCTATTATAAACAGAGAAGCCCGGCTACACTTACAGTGTGGGCCGGGCTTTCTCTATGAATAAAGCTGTACACAGGTTCTCTTCGGCGGCAGCAATTGTCAGCGGGCACTGCACGCCCCGGCTGCACTTACAGTGTGAGCCGGGCTTTCTCTATGAATAAAGCTGTACACAGGTTCTGTTCGGCGGCAGCAATTGTCAGCGGGCACTGCCCGCCTTTAGGAAAAGAAAGACCCTCCCCCGCGCCTCACCTAAAGAAACCGTTTAGAATGGAATAGTCTGCCAATGCCAATAGTAACGCCCTCCGTCAGGCTGAAAAAAGCAGCCTATCGGAGGGCGCTATGTATCGATAGAAGTATCACTTTACTCCCTTACAGGTTTCTTTTCGGGGAGCGCAAGGGGCCCTTTTCTTTTCCTAAAGAAAAGGGCCCCTCGCAAATATGTTTCTCCGTTTACTTCGTAAGCCGCTCGACGTGCGCGCCCAGAGCGCGCAGTTTTTCGTCCAGGCGTTCGTAGCCGCGCAGGATATGGTGCAGGCCGTCGATCTCGGTCACGCCGTCGGCCATGAGGCCGGCCACGACCATGGCCGCGCCTGCGCGCAGGTCGGTCGCGGTGATCTTCGCGCCGTAGAGGGACTCGACGCCGTTGACGATGGCTGTGCGGCTGTCAATAACATGGACGTCGGCGCCCATGCGCTCGAGCTCGTCCACAAAGCGCAGGCGGGATTCATAGATACGCTCGTTGACGACGCTGGTGCCACTGGCAATGGTGAGCAGCGCGGTCATGGGCTGCTGCAGGTCGGTCGGGAAGCCGGGATAGGCCTGCGTTTTGATATTCACCGCGCGCAGTTTTCCGTTGGCGCGCACGCGGATGCGATCATCATATTCGGTGATATGCACGCCCATTTCCAGCAGTTTGGCCGAAAGGGCTTCCATATGGTGCGGGACGGCGCCGCAGATGGTGACGTCGCCGCAGGTGGCCGCGGCAGCGATCATGAGGGTGCCGGTCTCGATCTGATCGGGAATAATGGCGTAGTTGGAGCCGTGCAGCGGGAGGCCGCCGCGGATGCGGATGATATCGGTGCCCGCGCCGCGCACTCTCGCGCCGAGGGAGCCGAGGAAATTGGCCAGATCGACCACGTGGGGCTCCTTGGCGGCGTTATAGATGGTAGTATTGCCCTTGGCCATAACGGCGGCGAGCATGGTGTTCACCGTGGCGCCGACGGAGGGCATATCCAGGTACACATCGCTGCCGATGAGCTGATCGGCCGTGGCGATGATCTTGCCCTTTTCCACGCGGATATCCGCGCCGAGGCTCTTGATGCCCTTGATGGTCTGGTCGATCGGCCTTGCGCCGATATCGCAACCGCCGGGCAGCGGAACTTCCGCGCGGCCGAACAGGCCCAGAAGCACCGGCACCAGATAATACGAGGCGCGCATTTTGGAGACGAGTTCGTACGGCGGGTTATATTTATCCACCGTGCGCGCGTCGATCTCCATCACGTTGCCGTCCATTTCGACCCTTGCGCCGAGCCAGCGCAGCAGGTCCATCAGCACGCGGGAATCCTCATTTGCCGGAAGGTTTTCTATGCGGCAGGGCGACAGGGCCAGAATGGCCGCAGGGATGATGGCCACCGCAGCGTTTTTGCCGCCGCTGACCGTCACTTCGCCCTCCAGCCGGCTTCCGCCGTAAATCCGCAGGATCTCGCTCATATTTACACCAGCCGCCTCTCGGCGGTCCTTTCCGATCGTCATGGAGTTGCGGCGGAAGTGGGACAGGAGCCCGGTCCGCCGTGCAAAGGGCCTGCGCCCTTTCGGTCCCCAAAGGAGGACTAATACTGAATATAGGCAGGTTCGTATCTGCTGCGAACCGATGGTACATCCATGCCGATACAACGCGGCAGGCCGGGAGCTTGCCTGTCCGGCGAACGCCGGACGGCCGGGACGGATCGCAGATCCGTATCCGGCGGGTATATCGGGCGGGAGTCCAGAGGGCGGAGCCCTCTGGCGGGCGCGGCAAGGGAGGCAAATTGGCAAATTTGCCGGACGGCCGCGCGGCGGCATGCGGATGCATGCCGTTTTTTCTATAAAAGGATAAATTCGAAGAAAACAAACCTGTTCAATTTTGTATATGTGCAAAATGCACAATAAGGCGCACAGAGGCTGTTGATGTCTCGTGAACATCAAAGGATAAGTGCGGGAAATTCAAACAAAAAATGCAGGAATTCAGTTTCAAACTCGCAGGAATGAATGCAAAATTCAGGAAAAATGATCTGCGAAAAGAAAAAAATGGGTAAAATGCAATTGGCTTGGGAAGGCTAATTGTTTCACGATTTTACAACTACACATTCTGACTAAATTAAAAGAAAATGCAAGGATAAATGAGAAAACGGGGGATAATCTGTAAAAAACGATTAAATTAACGGAATACGCAAGAATATGAGCGTTCAAAACTGATGCGCAGAAGCGTTTGCGAAACAGTTTTCGGGATTTTTTTGTGAAGTTAAGCAGAAAAGGGAGCGTTCAAAACCGATACTGCGTTACGGAGCGTTGCCCTAGGGGGAAGGTGCCAAAAATCTCTGATTTTTGATGGATGATGGTAAAAAAGTGTGTCGCAACCTGCGACACACTTTTTTATATCACTTATTTCTGCCAGACCCGGATCCAATCGATTTCCATGGTGTTGCAGCCGGAGCCATTGATAATCAGCGCCAAATGCTGTTCA
>JAFQGN010000216.1 GCA_017398245.1 Clostridia bacterium
CCGCCGTTAAATACGGTGTGTCCTCGATCCCGACCCTCATCCTGTTTAAAAACGGCGCGGAGATCGCCCGCTTCGTCGGCGCGCAGCCTGCCGCCCGCCTCATCGCCTCCGTCGATCAGGCCATCGCTGCCGCCTCCAACGTCGGCTGAGGTTACGATAGGAGTTTTTTTGCGAGAACCCTTTTCTTTAGAAAAAGAAAAGGGTTCTCGCGCTCTCCTAAAAGAAATCATTTTAGGGGGAATTGCTGTTCTGTCGAATGGATCGGCGGCAGCAAAGGGCTGTCGGCCCTGCCGACCGGCAGCAGTTGTCAGCCGGCACTGCCGGCTTTTCTTTGGGAAAAAAGCCCCCCGCGCTCCCCGAAAAGAAATCATTTAGGAACTTACTATGTCTTCTCGCCGTCTTCTATTCGAATCGCAGTACCAAATTCTGCCTTCCGGAGACTGCATCGTCTGCAGCAGTAGGCAATACCTTAGCCCAATTGTTTTCTTTTCGGAGGGGTGCGGGGGACCCTTTGCTTTTTCAAAAGAAAAGGGTCCCCCGCATAAAAAGGAATAATGGCGGCTTCTGTGTTAAACTATGGGAATATGCGAACAGAATTGACGCAGGCGTGATATACTATCTCTGTCAGCAGAGGACGGACGCAGGTCTGCCGCAATGCGGACGGCAGAAAACAGACATACATCTATAAAGCTTGGGCCAGGAAATCTGCCCGCGGCCAAAGGAGCCGCAGGGCGAAATAAAAACGATTTTATTATTGCGCCGGCGAGCCAGTCGGCGCTTTTTCTCTGATATATAGTGCCTGCAGGGGAAGCGCCCCGAAAAGGCAAAACCATCTATATTTGGAGAAGGAAGGAGGAAACAAATGGCAAAAAGCAAGAAAAAGAAGGCGCCGAAGCTGCGCGTGATCCCGCTGGGCGGCCTTGGAGAGATCGGCAAGAACATGACGGTGTTTGAGTATGAAGACGATATCATCGTCGTGGACATGGGCTCGATCTTCCCCAAGGAGGACATGCCCGGCATCGATCTGGTCATCCCGGATATCACTTACCTGATGAAAAATGCCGACAGGATCCGCGGCTATGTGCTCACCCACGGCCATGAAGACCATATCGGCGCATCTCCCTACATCCTCAGCGAAGTACCCGCGCCGGTCTACGGAACAAAGCTGACGCTGGCCTTTGTCAAGCATAAGCTGGACGAGCACCGGCTGGACGATATCGACCTGAACGTGGTGGAGCCCGGCGCAAGGGTGCAGATCGGCTGCTTTGAGGTCGAGTTCATCCCCGTGAGCCAGTCCATCGCCGGCGCAGTCGCTCTGGCGATCCACTCCCCGGCGGGCACCGTCGTGCATTCGGGCGATTTCAAGGTGGATTACACGCCCATCGGCGGCGAAACGATGAATTTCGGCCGCCTTGCGCAGCTGGGCAACGAGGGCGTCATGCTGCTCATGTGCGAATCGACCAACGTGGAAAAGCCGGGCTACACCATGAGCGAAAAGCGCGTGGGCGAAACCTTCATGAACCTGTTCCATCAGGCCGACGCCCGCATCATCATTTCCATGTTCGCCAGCAATATCCACCGCATCCAGTCCGTCGTGGACGCCGCCGTGCGCTTCAACCGCAAGGTCTGCCTCGTCGGCCGCAGCATGGTGAACAATACAAAAATCGCCATGCAGCTGGGCGAACTGCATATCCCGGAAGGCCGCCTGCTCACGGTAGACGAGATCGACCGCTACGAGGATAACGAACTGGTAGTCATCACCACCGGCAGCCAGGGAGAACCCATGTCCGGCCTGAGCCGCATGGCCTTTGCCGAGCATAAAAAGCTGGAGATCAAGGAAACGGACATGGTCATCATCTCCGCCCATCCCATCCCCGGCAATGAAAAGAGCGTCTACCGCATCATCAACCAGCTGGTTTCCACCGGCGCGAACGTCGTCTACGAAAAAATGGCGGAGGTGCACGTTTCCGGCCACGCCTGCCAGGAAGAGCTCAAGCTCATGCACGCGCTGGTCAAGCCCAAGTATTTCATCCCCGTACACGGCGAAACGCGCCACCTGCACCAGCATGCGCGCCTCGCGCAGGAGATGGGCATGGACGAGGCGAATGTGCGCATCGCCTCCATCGGCCAGATGATCGACGTCTCCGCCGATAAAATGGTTCTTGCCGGCACAGTGCCCTCCGGCGCGGTGCTCATCGACGGTCTCGGCGTGGGCGATATCCGCGAAGGCGTCCTGCGCGATCGCAAGCACCTTTCGCAGGACGGCATGCTCATCGTCGTCGTCGCGGTGGACAGCGCCACCGGCATCGCCGTTTCCGGGCCCGATGTCATCAGCCGCGGCCTCGTCTATACGCACGAAGCCGAAGAACTGGTCGAGGGCGTGCGCTGCACGGCCAGGGCCACCATGGCCGATTACGGCCCGCTCGAACCCGGCGAATGGGGCGATTTCAAGAACAAAATGCGAATTTCCATCCAAAAATTTGTTTTTGATACCATCAAGCGCAACCCGATGGTGCTCCCGATCGTCGTAGAAGTGGAATCTGAAGGCCGGAGCTGAACCCCGGCCGGAGCGGAGGAAAAAATGACCAATGTGTACGATCAGGCCCACGCGCTTGCCGCCGGCCTGAAGCAGACCGAGGAATACAAAGAATTTCAGCGCCTGACCGAGATCGCCCGTGCGGACGATACCAACCGCGCTCTGATGGATGAATACAAGCGGCTGCAGTTCCGCATGCAGGCCATGTTCGCCACCGGCGAGCGCATGGATGAAGAAGAACTCAAGCGCCTGCAGCAGATCGGCTCGCTCCTGCAGTTCAACCAGGACGCCAGCGCGGCTCTGCTTGCCGAAATGCGCTTTCAGCGCATGATCGCCGATGTCTATAAGATTATCGCAGAAGCCGCCGGGATCGATCTGGACATGCTGCGCGGATAACGGGTACCGGCCATGGCGACGAAGAAGACGAAAAAGCGCGCAAGGCAGCCGGCCGACAGGCGGCTGCAGGAAAAGCGCTATACCGAAAAGACGCTGCGCGAAGACCGCGAGTACGGCCTGTTCTGGTACGCATGGCTGTGGAAAGTCGTGCGCCCGGTCATGGTGCTTTTGTGCGCGCTGGTCATCGTGGGCGGGCTTGTGAGCACCGGCTGGAACAAGGTCTATGGGGAATTCCTCAGCCCGGTGGATGAAACGGCCACGGAAACGAGCGAGTTTTTCATCGAATCCGGCTCGTCCGTCTCCACCATCGGTAAAAACCTGCACGAACAGGGGTACCTGCGCAACAAGGGCATCTTCAAGTACATCATCCAGTTCCGCGGGCTGACCAGCTCCATCCAGTACGGCTCGTACCAGATCTCGCCCTCCATGAACGTGATGGAGATCATCGACGTGCTCTCCTCCGGCAGCGTGACTACGGAGCGCACCATCACCATCATCCCGGGCTGGACGGTCGAGGATATCGCGGCCTATCTGGTCGAAATCGGCGCGTTCAGGGACACGCAGGAATTCCTGGACCTGTGCAACAGACCGGAAGAGTTTATCGACGACAGCTATGCCCTGCAAAGGGCGCAGGAGGCCGGCTTTGACGGCAGGCTCTATGCGCTGGAGGGCTATCTCGCGCCCGATACCTACCAGATCTTCACCAACGCCAGCGCGAAGTCCATCATCTCGAAGCTGCTCGGCCAGACGGACAAGGTCGTGGACCGCGTGATCTACGCCGAAGAGGAGACCGAGATCGCCTACGATGAGAACGGAAATATAATCGAGGTGACGGACAACGCGCCCAGATACGAGACTAAGCTCGATCCCGAGCAGACCCTTGTGCTCGCGTCCATCATCGAGCGCGAGGCCGGCAAAAAGGAAGACTACGCGAAGGTCTCCGCCGTGTTCCATAACCGCCTGAACAGCGGCATGAAGCTGGAATCCGACGCGACCATCACCTATGCGCTGCGCGTGGACAGGCTCACCCTCTCCGGCGAAGAGC
>JAFQGN010000217.1 GCA_017398245.1 Clostridia bacterium
CAGGAGCAGGGCTGGCCTGCGGTGGCTTCCAGGCGTGATGTGCTCATCAGCGCGCCTACGGGCACAGGCAAAACGCTCGCCGCCTTTCTGTACTGGCTGGACAGGCTCGGGCGTGAATGCCGCGAGCAGCCGCTGAGCGAGGGCGTGCGCGTGCTGTACATTTCGCCGCTGAAGGCGCTGGGCAACGATATACGCGAGAATTTGCAAAAGCCGCTGACGGGCCTTGGCCTGCAGGGGCTTGTTCGCGCGCAGGTGCGCACGGGCGATACGCCTTCGGCCGAACGCGCGCGCATGGCAAAGCACCCGCCGCAGATCTTCATCACGACGCCGGAATCGTTGTATCTGCTACTGACGTCTAAATCCGGCAGGCGGATGCTTTCGACGGTGGAATGCGTGATCTGCGATGAATTGCACGCCATTCTGGACAGCAAGCGCGGGGTGCATCTGGCCATATCGTTAGAGCGGCTGGACGAGCTCTGCGGGCGCAAGGTGCAGAGGATCGGGCTTTCGGCGACTGTCCGCCCATTGGAGACAGCGGCGGCGTTTCTGACCGGCTCGCAAAGGCCTGCGGCTGTCGTCGTTGCGCCGAAGATCGAGAAGAAGATTGACATGCGCGTGGAAATGCCGGCGCGGAACCGTTCCCTTCTGCATGAAAAATCCGCATGGGCGGCGATTGCAGACAGGGTGTACCGGCTTTCGCAGGAAGTGCGAACGACGCTCGCCTTTGTGGACGGGCGCGCGCAGGCGGAGAAGCTGGCGCACCACATCAATATCATCGCAAACGAAGAGCAGTATGCCCGCACGCACCACGGCTGCGTTTCGCGCGAACAGCGTTTGGAGGCGGAGCAGCAGCTGCGCAGCGGGTCGCTTCGCATCCTTTGCGCGACGAGCAGCATGGAACTGGGCATCGACGTGGGCGAGATCGACTTGGTAGTACAGGTCGGCGCGCCGAATTCGATCGCTTCCCTATTGCAGAGGGCGGGCCGCGCAGGGCATGGCCCCGGTCGCACGAGCGTAGTGCGCATTTTCCCGAAAACGGACTCTGACGCGCTGTATTGCGCGCTGACGGCCCGCGGCGCGCTGGAGGGTGAGATCGAACGCGCACGCATACCGGAGATGTGCCTGGACGTTCTGGCGCAGCATCTGGTATCGATGGCCGCGGCTGCGGATTATACCGTGGAAGACGCGCTCGCGCTGATGCGGCGCACGTGGTCGTATCGCAATCTGGAGCGCGAACTGTTGGAAAATGTGCTGCGCATGCTGGCGGGCGATTATGAACACGAGCGCGAATTGCCTGTCCGCCCGCGCATTCTGTACGACCGGCTGAGCGGCGAAGTGAGCGGAGACACGTACACGCGCATGCTGGCCTGTTCTTCGGGCGGGACGATCCCGGACAGGGGCTGGTATTCGGTCGTGCTGCCGGACGGACGCAAATTGGGCGAGCTGGATGAAGAATTCGTTTTTGAAGCGCGGCTGGGCGACAAGTTTCTGCTCGGCGCGTTTGCCTGGCGGATCGTCGAGATCGGCCGCGACCGGGTGATCGTGGAGCAATCGACGCCCGAGGGCGCGCAATCGCCCTTCTGGCGCGGCGACGGCGCGGGGCGCAGTCCGGAGACCGGCATGTATTTCGGAAGGCTGCTGCGCGAGCTGAACGAGGCGGCGCAAAGCGGAGATCTTGAGGGCATTCTGGCGCGGTATCCTCTTTCACAAGAGGCGATCGACGCAGCAAAAGAGCATATCGAGCGGCAGATCGACGCGACGGGCATGTTGGCAGATGACCGGACGATCGTTCTTGAGCACTTCCCGGACGAAGCCGGCGCGCATCAGCTGATGCTGCACTGCCCGCTGGGAAAGCGCGTAAACCGTCCGCTAGCCATGCTGCTGCGCGAGGAAGCGCGGCGGCAGACGGGATGCGACATCCATATTTACGATGACGACGACGGCGTTTTGCTGTATCTGATGGGCACGGCAGAGCTCCCCGACGGCCTTTTGCGCGCGCTGCCCAGGCAGCAGATCGGCCGTATTCTGGCTGCTCTTTTGCCGGGCGAACCCGTATTCACCATGGCGTTTCGCTATGCTGCGTTCCGCGCGCTGATGCTCGGCATGCGAACAGGCGCTCGGCAGCCGCTTTGGGTGCAAAGGCTGCGCGGAGCGGAGACGCTCAGCGCAGCGATCGGGCAAAGAGAGCATCCCCTTTTGTGGGAAGCGAACCGGGAATGCAGGCAGGATCTTTGCGACAGCGGCGCACTTCAGGCGCTTCTGCATGCGCTGCAGACGGAAAGCGTGCGCGTGCGTGAGATCCATCTGCCCGCGCCCTCCCCCATGGCGCTGCCCCTGCGCAGGCAGGTGGAAGCGGAAATGATGTATACCTACAGCCCGATCCCCTCGGCCGCTGTGCGCATGGCGCAGCAGGATGCGGAGCAGGCTGCGCTTGTTATGCCTGAAGACGGGGCATTTGCGCTGGCGTTTGACCGCCCGCCGGTACGCAGCCGGCAGGAGCTGCACAGCCGATTGATGGCCGAAGGCGATCTTGCGCCCGATGAACCCGGAGCGCACAGCGAGTGGCTGGAACAGCTGTATGAAGAAGGGCGCGCTTGTTTTACCGACTCCGGTCTGTGGATCGCAGCCGAAGAGGTTTCTCTATACGAACACGCGGCGGACGGCGATACGGATGCGCTGGAACGCATTATGCGCCGGTGCATGCGCTTTCGCGGGCCGCAGAACGCGCGAACTCTCGCGCAGCGGTATTGTCTGCTCATAGAGCAGGTACAGGCGGTTTTGCAAACTCTGTTCGACAGCGGCGCAATACGTGCTGCGGGCGAAAACTATGTCCACAAGGATGTGTTTGCTGCGGCGCAGCGGACGACCATCCGCCTGAAGCGGCAGCAGATCACAACGAGACCGGCAGAACGGCTGTGCGCGCTGCTGGCCCACGGCCTTGTGCAGCCGGGGCCGACGAGCGAGCAATGCGAGCAGGCGCTGCGCAGTCTGTGCGGCATCGCAGTGCCGGCCGAATGGTGGGAAGGGTCTCTGCTGCCCGCGCGCGTGACCGGATACAAGCCGCAGGCGCTGGATCAATTGCTGGCCTCTGGGAATTTCACATGGCAGATCGTGCCGAAGGATGGCAAGATGCTGGTCGAATTCCGGCAAGCGGAGGACGACGGAGACGAATTTGCTGCGCCCGAAACAGCTCTTTCGGAGGATGAGCAGGCGATACTACGCGTTCTGGAGCACGGCGGAGCGATGTTTGCGCAGCGCATCGGCGCAAGGCTGAACGGCGCGCCGGTGGAAGAAGCGCTGAAACGGATGTGCGCGCTTGGGCTCGTGCGTAAGGACAGCTTCGGGCCGGTGCGGCAAATGCTTGCAAAGCCCAGCGGTAAAAAGCGCATGCCCGCCGTGCGCGTGCAGGATACGGGCCGCTGGGAACGATGCAGAATCGCGAGGGAGTTTTCCGACGAGAAGCTGGTCGACCGCGCGTTTGCGCGCTGCCCCATTCTGTGCAGGGAAACGATCTCCGGCATAGAATGGCCCCGCGCGATCATCATTTTGCGCAGGCGAGAATACGCAGGAACTGTGCGGCGAGGGTATTTCATCGAAGGGCTCTCCGGCGCGCAATTTGTGCAAAGCGATAGGTTCGAGGCGCTCACGGCGTATCTTGCCGAGAAGCACGCCCAGTGCGCGTGCATGCCCGCCAACGACCCGGCGCAGCTTTGGGGGCGCGTGCTCCCCCATCTGCCCGAACAACAGTTTCTGTGCGTCGCACAGACGGCGATTGTGCTGTATGACGGGCGACCGGCAGCGGTATTTGAGCGTTCCGGCGAACAGCTGCGCATCTTCGAACACGGCGAGATGGCTGTGCGCGAATTCGCGCAGGCCTTCCGTGCCGGGCGCATCTTCCCCGGTAAACGCAGCATCGTAGTGAAAAAATACCCGCCGGAGGCTGCGCCGCTATTGCAGGCGGCGGGCTTCCAGCGGGAAGCGCTCGATTACGTTCTTGAGCGCAGGTAGCGCAAATCGCCCCTTCCTCAAAGCCGAGGAAGGGGCGTTTTTCATCGTGCTATGTAGCCGTGTTGGATGAGGAGTTCTTCCAGCTTGTTCAGGAACGCCTTTTCGCCGAAAGTGTTCAGCTTGACAAACATCGCCTGACTTCCGCCGGCGGTGATGGCCGACAAATGCACGGGCCCGTCTCCATTCTGAAACAGGGTGACGCTCAGGCTCACGCGATTGGAGCCCAAATAGCTGTAGCGTTCAAATACGCGCACGCTGCAGCGGGCATTCGGGCCGCTGAAATCGCTCAGATCTTCCAGCTCGGCCGTTGCGCTGCCATCGAGAATGCCCCGTTCGATACGCCCGAGGATCTCCTTAAAATCGCCCTTTAAGGTCAGCTGAAGCTTTGCCATCTGTCAAACCTCCTATGCGTTTTCTCCTTTGCGCCAGCCCTTGCACACATCGACCCAGCCAGAGAAATTTTGCGCAGCGCAGGCGAGCTCTTCCGGCGTGAGCCGAACGGCGCTTGCGGCGCTGCCGGCGGCAGGATAGACGATATCGAACCGCTGAAGAGAGGCGTCGAGATACGTGGCAACCCCTTCTGGGATGGCAAACGGGCAAACTCCGCCCGGCGCATGGCCGACGAGCTCTTCCGCCTGCTCAAAGGGGATCATTTTCGCCTTGGCATGGAAAAACGCCTTGTAACGAGGGTTGTCGATCTTGGCGTCGCCCGCGCAGACGATGAGCACAGGTCTTTCGCCCACGAGAAACGAGAGCGTTTTGGCGATGCGCGCCGGTCCAACGCCGACCGCCTGCGCGGCCAGTTCGACCGTGGCGCTGGAGACGGCAAACTCGCTGATGCGGTCCTCCAGACCCTTTGCGCTCAGGTATTCGCGCACTTTTGCGACGGACATGCGCTTACCTCTTTCCTGCTACCTTCCGGATCACCGCAACCATCTCGTCCCACTTGGATTCCATATCGGCAACCAGCTTGAACTGGGTGCGGCAGCGGTCAAGGTTATGCTCGGGATAATGCGTGCGGAAATACACGTCGCCATTCAGATAATCGGCCAGGAAGCGGATGCCGCATTCGTAGGTCATCAGCTTTGCACCCATGGGCAAAGTTTCGATTTCCTTTTCGGTCAGGCTGTCGCCGCAGGCGCTGAGGAAGCCGTCTGCGTAGGCTTCGAACAGTTCCAAAGACATTTCGATCTTGCTCAGATCCTTTTCATCCTCCGCGCCGGTGGACGCGCCAAAGCGGATGGAATCGCCAAAGTCGTTCGCAGCGAGGCCGGGCATGACGGTGTCCAGATCGATCACGCACAGGGGCTTGCGGGTCGCAGCGTCGAGCATAACGTTATTGAGCTTGGTATCGTTATGAGTCACGCGCAGGGGCAGCTCGCCGTTTTCCAGCATGCGCACCATGCAGCCGGCCTCTTCGGCGCGCGCCATGGCGAATTCGATCTCCGGGCCGACCTCGTTCAGCCTGCCGGCGGCGTTGTTTTCCATCGCGGCCTGCAGCTGCTTTACGCGGTTGGCGGTGTTATGGAACATGGGGATGGTCTCGACGAGCGTATCTGCCGGGAAGCCGGACAGCTGCTTCTGGAACATGCCGAACGCGACTGCGGACTGATAAAAGTCTTCCTTGGTTTCCGCGCGTTCCAGGCAGAGAGAATCCTCGACAAAATCGTACAGGCGCCAGAAACCGCCGTTGCCGTCTTCGGCATAGGCCTTGCCCTCGGTGGTGGGAACGAGGTGCAGCGTGCGGCGCGGGTCGCTCTCCTGCTTGGAGAGATATTCGGTGACGGAGGCGATGTTATGCATCAACCCGGCCACATTTTCGAACACCTTGTTGTTGATCTTCTGCAGGATATAGCGCTTGCCCGTTTCGCTCACGACCAGATAGGTCTCGTTGATATGGCCGTTGCCGTAGCGTTCGCAGCTCACGGCCTTGCCTTCCAGAACAAATGCATTGATGATCTCCAGCATGATTACTTCCTCCACAATTCTTCCGGATACTTGCCTTCGGCCTTCATCGCCGCGATTGCCGCCTGCACGCGGGGCAGGTCGTCGCGATAGGTGACGCCGTACCACTTTTCGCTGGTGGGCAGCACGCGCACAGAGCCGATGCCCTCCTTGAGGATGCGGTTCGGGATGGACGGCAGATAATACTCGGCCTTCAGCGGGTTGCCGGGCAGGATCTCCTTGAGGAAATCCACAAAGTAATCTTCCATCTTGCCGACGACGCTGGGCTTGAAGCCCCAGAAGTTCATCGAAACGATGGTGCCCTTGTCGATATGGGTGTAGGTCTCTCCGCCGTCTTCGGTAAAGGCTGCGCCGTCGCCCTCAGGGATGATGCTCGTGCGCTCGGTCACGCCCTGCAGCAGGCCGTTTTCCTGCTCGCACACGCCGCGCGCCACAGAACCGTTTTCCGTCAGGGTGTTTTCCACCTTGTAGCCGACCATGGCGTGCACGTTTTCGCCCGCGTCCTCCATCAGGAACTTGGCCATGGTATCGAACGCATCGCGGCCGTAGTAATCGTCGGCGTTGATCACGGCAAACGGCCCGTCGATATGGCTCTTGGCGCACATGGCGGCATGGCCGGTGCCCCAGGGCTTCACGCGGCCTTCGGGAATAGCAAAGCCTTCCGGCAGCATGTCCAGAGACTGGTACGCGTAGGCGATATCCACATGCTCGGCAATGCGCCTGCCGATCGCATCGTGGAACGCCTCTTCGTTTTCCGGCTTCACCACGCACACGACCTTGCCAAAGCCCGCACGCACGGCGTCGTAAATGGAATAATCGATGATGAGGTGGCCCTGTTCGTCCACCGGGGTGATCTGCTTGTTTCCGCCGAACCGGCTGCCCAGGCCGGCGGCCATGATGACGAGAATGGGCTTATTCATGGCTGATTAGCTCCTTCACACTTTCTTTTTTATGCGAAAATCCACAGGCCTGCCTTGGCAGGCCTGTGAAATGCATATCTTTATGGGATCAGTCCAGCACGTACATGCCGGTGGGCTTGTTCACGCGCTCCTGCAGCCAGCGGCCGGAGGTGAAATCCGGGAAGGCGACAGGCGCGCCGCCCTTGGCGATGGATTCCTCGCTCAGCGCGGTGACGGCCATCCACGCAGCGGTGTCGTAGGTATCGATCGGCGGCTCCTCACCCTTCTGAACCGATTCGATGAACGCGCGCAGGACGAGATAGTCCATGCCGCCGTGTCCGCCGCGCAGGCCGAATTCCTTGTATTCCTTCCACAGCGGATGCTCGTATTCGTCGATATAGGGCTTGGCGTCTTCGGCGCGATGCGTCCAGTCGCCCTCGATATGCTTGGTACGGCCCTCGATATACACCATAGAGCCGTCTTCCTGATAGAAGCCCTTGGTGCCGCGCACTTCATTGCGGCGGGAATAGGAGCGCGGCAGAGTGCAATCGTGCGAAAGGATGATGGTCTCGCCGTTGGCGCAGGTGATCACGGTGGTTACGATGTCGCCCTCGTTCACCTGAGCGTTCGCCAGCGGGCTGTCCGGACGGTTTTCCACCAGCCACTCGTGCAGGCCGGCGGCCTTGCTGGCAAAGGAAGACAGGCTGACCATGCGGTTGCCGCGGTTCAGATCGAGCCACTTGGCGATCGGGCCCAGTTCATGGGTGGGATAGAGTTCCGCATTGCGGCCCAGGAAATGCCTCTGGCGGTAATGGCGGTTGATATCGCCGTTGCCGATCTCATCGCGCAGGTCGTGCGCATACGCGCCGGCGCAATGCACGACAGTACCGAACAGGCCTTCGCGGATCATGCGGGTGACGGCCATTTCTTCGCGGTTGTAGCAGCAGTTTTCCAGCAGCATGACCGGGATGCCGGTCTCTTCGGAAACCTTGACCATTTCCCAGCACTCGTCCACGCTGTTCGCGCCGCCAACTTCCATAGCTGGGCGCTTGCCGGCCTTGAGCGCTTCGATGCAGATCGGAATATGGGTCTCCCAGCTGGAGAAGATGAACACGGCTTCGATATCCGGGTTCTTGAGGATATCGCGGTAATTCTGCGTGCCGACGGCGTCGTTTCCGGCCACTTCCTTGACGATTTCAACGCCCTTCTGCGTGCGGTCCTCGTACACGTCGCAAACCATATCCACAACAACGTCGGGCATCTGCAGAACCGTCTTCATCTGACCGCAGCCGCGGCCGCCCAGACCGATCACGCCAACATGCACAGTACGTCCCTTTTCACCCATTGCCATAGTGTATCTCTCCTTTATCTGTATATTGAATGGTTATTCTTACAAGCCTTCCAGAATGGTATAAGAGCGCAGCGTTTCGCCTTCGGCGAGATAGGTGAACGTCAGGAAGGGAAAGAGCCCTTCCAGCTCGTCATAGGAAAAACGCTTGTAAACCGTTGCGGTTTCGCCGGGGGCGATGCTGATCTCCGTCGCGCCGGCCATGGGAGCGTCCATGAGCGGATAGGCGTCGTAGAGCACGTCGGCCTTATTGGCAAAGGCGATGCGCACGGCGTCCTGCGGGCGGATAGAGATGTTGGATTCGTTCCGGATCTCCAGCACGAGGGCTGCTTCGGCCCCATAAAGCTGATAAGTATCGGCATACTGCTCGGCGTACTCTTCCGGCCCCATGAACCCGACGACGCGGATGGACAGTGCAACGTTTGTTCCCTTGCCGTCGTTGCGGTAATACGGAGCGCCGTTTTCATCGACCTGCGTGATCAGCGTGAACCATTCCGCCGCCTCGTGCGGCTCGGTGCGGGTGCACGGAGCGTCTGCTGCAACGCTGAGCGACGGGGTCGGTTCGGGAGTCGGCTCCGGCGTGATGACGGGTTCCGGCGTGGGCTCAGGTGTCGGCTCCGGCGTGATGACGGGTTCCGGCGTGGGCTCAGGTGTCGGTTCCGGCGTGACGACCGGCTCCGGCGTGGGCTCTGCCGTCGGTTTCGGTGTGATGACCGGTTCTGGCGTGGGCTCTGCCGTCGGCTCCGGCGTGATGACGGGTTCTGGCGTGGGCTCTGCCGTCGGTTCCGGTGTGATGACCGGTTCCGGCGTGATGACCGGTTCCGGCGTAGGCCCGGCAGTCGGTTCCGCAGTAATGAACGGCACGGCCGTGACCTCCGCCGTTTCCGGCGCGGGAGTCGTCCAGAGGGTCGGATCCTCATCAAGATATTCGCGCTTGGGTTCCCTGTGTTCGAAAAGCACGTCGAACGCGCCAAGGAGATCGTACTGCGCGGTATCGATCGCCGCGACGATATTGGTACTCCAGCACAGATACACGCCCAGCGCCAAGCCCAGCAGAACGCCGATGAGCAGGCAAATCAGGCCGACCTTGCGGGCCCTCCTGCGGCGGCGCCTGATGTTTTCTCTATTTGCCATTCCTGTAATCCTCCCAAATGATCGGTACAGAGATAGTATACACGTTTTGCATGCGGGCACGCAATATCCCCGCCGTTTTTTTGTCAGAAATCACTCACAATGCGCGCCATTGAGATACGAAAGGATCTCCTGCGCGTTGGTATCGGGCTTTACTTTTGGCATAGCCTTTTCGATAACGCCCTGCTCGTTGATGATATAGGTGGAGCGCACAACGCCCATGCTCGTT
Source organism: Clostridia bacterium (assembly GCA_017398245.1). The sequence goes on from JAFQGN010000217.1 coordinate 9,581, forward strand.
TTGCCGTAGAGCTTCTTTTCCTGCCATACATCGTAGGCCTGGATAGCCTGCAGTTCCGGGTCGGCAAGCAGGATGAAGGGCAGCTCGTACTTCGCAGCAAATTTGGCGTGCGAGGCAGCGGAATCTTTACTGACGCCGATGACGACGGCGTCGAGTTCGCGGAAGGCGGCATAGCTGCCGGCAAAGGCGCAGGCCTGGCGCGTACAGCCGGGCGTATTATCCTTCGGATAGAAATAGAGGATCACCTTTTTGCCGGCGAAATCGGCAAGGCTGACCGGGTTCCCGTTTTGATCGTTCAGGGTGAACGCAGGCGCTTTTATACCTTCCTTGAGCATGTCCCTCTCCCCTTTCAGCAGATACAGATATTATCGCATATTTCCCGGTTTTGTTCAATGCGTTTCGTCTTTGTGGCCCATGGTGTGGATCTTTCCGACGATAAACGAAGAAAGCGTGACCGTGACGACGGAGCAGGCGATATTTCCGACAGGGATATACGAGAGCGAGAGCGCGAGCACGGTCAGATCGGTGATCAGATACGCGCGGGAGACCGGCCAGCCCGTGCGCTTGGCAATAACGAGGGCCAGCGCGTCGTCTCCTCCGGAGGCTCCGCCCGCGCGCACGACAAGACCAACCCCTACGCCCACAAAAATGCCGCCGACAACGGCTGCCAGAACGGGCAGGTTGGAAAGATCGGGCAAAATATAACCTATGCGCTCCCAAAGAGCATAGCTGAGCGAAAACCCGCCCGTGGCCGTGAGCGCATATTTCAAAAAACCGCGCCCGAGATACTTCATGCCAAGGGAATAGCAGATGACATCCAGAATGACTTCGGTCACGGCAGGCGTAACGCCCAGCCAATGCTGCACGAGCAGAGTCGTGCCCAGAACGCCGCCTTCGGTGATCCGGCTTTGGGCGTGCACGTTAAATAGCCCGAACGACAGGATCGCCGCTCCGGCCAGAAGCATGATATATCGCTTTACGTTTTTTTGCATGAATCGCTCCGCAGTGATGATCTTGCAGCGGCACGCGTTTTGGCCGCCAAACACTATTATACCATTAACGATGCGCCCATCCAAGCCGAAAATTCGTGCTGTTTTCTTTGTATCGGAAACAACCCCCTCTCCATGTGGAGAGGGGGGTCGAAAAGGGCTGTTGTTATTCGCCGAGGAACGCACCGTCCTCGCGCAGGAGCTGCTGGATCTCCGCCACGGGCGCTTCATCGAGCGCGCAGCCGTGCTTTGCGGCCACAGCGGCGGCCACGCCGGCGGCTTCGCCCATGGAGCAGCAGATGGGCATGATGCGGATGGAGGCCTGCGCTTCGTGCGTGGCGGATGCGCAGCGGCCGGCCACGAGCATGTTTTCAGCCTTGAGCGGCCGCAAAGAACGCAGCGGGATATCGTAATACTGGCCTTCCGGGAAATAGTAATGGCTGGTGCCGGAACCGGCGGGGTTATGGATATCGATATCGTAATTTCCGCAGGCGATAACGTCCTCAAAGCGCTTGCAGGCGACGAGGTCGTCTCCGGTGAGCACATACTGGCCATCCACCATGCGGCTTTCGCGCACGCCGATCTCGTTGGAGGTGATCAGCTGGGCGTTTTCAAAGCCGGGGCAGTTCTGCCTGAGGAAGGTGAAGATCTCGATCATCTGCTCGCGTGCTTCCATTTCGGCCCAGCTCAGGTCGTCCGGGTCGACCGGGTTCTTCTTCACGATGCGGGTGGTGTTGAAATGGAGCATGTTATCCACATGGGTGTTGAAAATGAGCACGTCCTCGCGCGGGTTTTTGATCTTAGCCTCCGCGCGGTACTGTTTAGAGAGCGCCTGCATGGCCGAACGGTTTTCCTGGAACTTCGGGATATCGATATTGCCGATGCGGAAGCACAGGGTCATGGGCTGGCAGAGGCCGTCCTCGGGCCTGCCAAGGCGCATCGGGCAGCCGGCGAGATAGGCGAGCATGCCGTCGCCGGTGGCATCAAGATAATACTTGGCGGCGTACTTGTTCAGGCCGCTGCGCTGCATCACGTTCACGCCGGTCAGCGTTTCGCCGTCCATATCGACGGAAACGAGGGTGGAATGGAAGAGCACCTTCACATTGTTCTCTTTGCACATGCGGTCGAGCACGATTTTGAGGTATTCTTCGTGGAAGCACTTATTCCTGAACGCGCCGAAATCCGCCTCCATGCGGTTGCAGATCTCGGTATAGAGGCCCTGCGTGAGCTCGGTATACTTTTTCTCTTCGCCAAGCTTTGTGCCATTGGGCATAAAGGGGTTGACCAGGCAGTTCACTGCCGCGCCGCCGAGGGAGCCGCCGTGCTCAATCAGAAGGACGTTTGCGCCATGGCGGGAAGCTGCGATGGAAGCCGCAACGCCGGTAAAGCCGCCGCCGACAACGATCAGATCGTACATCATTTTCAATACCTCCGTTTGGAATTATTGTTCGGTAAGGGTCCAGCCGTGATCGGCATGGTAGATCATCTGGCGGGTCATGCCGCCGTCGATACAGATATTTTCGCCGGTGATGAAGCCGGCCATATCCGAGCAAAGGTACAGCACCATATTTGCGATATCCATGGGGTTGCCCACGCGGCCGGCGGGCTGCTGGGTGGCGTCCGGGCCCTCGTAGACGGTATAGGCGGTGTCGATCCAGCCGGGAGAGACGGAGTTGACGCGCGCTTTGCCTGCGAGGCTGACCGCCAGCGCGTGCGTGAGGCTGGCGATGCCGCCCTTGGCGGCAGTATAGCTCTCCGTCTGCGGCTGGCTCATCCTGTCGCGGGAAGAGGAGATATTGATGATCGAGCCGCCGGGCGCAAAGTGCGGCGCAAAGAGCTTGGAGAGATAGAACGGCGCCGTCACGCCGACGGCAAGCGCATATTCAAACTCTTCATAGGAACACTCGTCAATGCCCACCATCTTCGGCAGCGCATTGTTCACCAGCACGTCGATATGTCCGTGCTGCTCCAGCACATGCTGCGCAAAGCGCTCCAGCGTCGCCTTGTCCGCCAGATCGCCGACAAAATGATCACCCGGCGCGATATCGATCACATGAACAGATGCGCCCAGCTTCTCAAATTCCTGCGCAATGCACTTGCCGATGCCGTTTGCACCGCCCGTCACCACGACCACTTTGCCGCCGAACATGCTTTTCCCCTCCGTACAGGCTTATTTTACGCGGATACGCGTCTTTCCATTGGTCAGATACACCTTCTCGGGATAGACGTCCAGCGCGTTGAACTCAAAGAAGACCTCCTTCGCGCCCGCCTCGGTCATGCCGCGCGCGCCGTCCATCGCGCGATGGAGAATATGCCCATCCGCATCGATGAGCACAGCGTCCTTTGCCCAGCTCTTGTTGACCTCCGCTGCGCTCCAGGTCCTGTCCACCTCGAACATGCCGGCCGCCTGCTTCTTGTCCTTCTGAATCTGCTCAGCAAGCGCATCCGGCTTGGGCTCCATCGCCACGCACAGATACAGATGAGAGGGGCCTTCGATCACATGCACGCTCGCCGCAATGCTGTCGCCCAGGTCCGTCAGCGCGCGCATGCTGGTCGTCGTGTTTGACGGCGCACGCCTGCGTTCCGGTTCCTTCTTTTCAGGCCCCTTGGCAAAGAGCTTTTCCAGTAATTTACTTGCATGTTCAATCATTTGTGGATCCCCCTTTTCGGGTGCTGATATGATCTGTATATTGATTCCATATTCTATATGACGCAAAAACCTCGGTCCACATTCCAGCTTCAGCCAAATTTTGTAAAAAATACAAATATCATTTCAAATCACCTGATCG
>JAFQGN010000026.1 GCA_017398245.1 Clostridia bacterium
CGGGTGGTTCAGCTCGATCGCGCCCTTGACCGGACAGGCCATCACGCACGAGCCGCAATAGTAGCATTCGCCGGGATAGAGCACCACCGGGTGCTTCCCCTTCTCCGGCGCGGGTATCATCACATCTACCTGACACACTTCAGCGCACCGTCCGCAGCCGATGCACTTCTCTTCGTCAAACCGGTTCGGCTTCGCGCTGGATGTGACCTCTTTAGCCCGGAACTCAACCTTGCGCATATTTTTTCGCCTCCCGGATGTATTCTTCGTTGTGCGCTTCGTACTGCTCCTTCACGTCGCCGTAATAGCCCTTGGGGACCTTCCGGCTGACGATCTTACCGTCCTTCTGCGCAATGGTGATAAAGCAGTCGTCCTCCGGCGGATCGACAAGCGCGGAATCGCTGCGCTCAAAATTGAGCGGTTTCGAACCGTTTTTGCGCAGCAGACACGCGTTTACGATCAGCTTTGCAACCGTGAGGATATCCGTCACCTCGTGCGCACGCATCAGCTCGTGCGGGTTCGCGCAGGAGAGCATGGGAACGATCTCGCGTTCGTATTCCTCCAGAAGCGCAAGCCCCTGCCGCAGCAGCATATCGTTTTTCACGCCGCCGCAGTAGTTCTGCATGCATTTTGCAATGGCCTTGTTCAGCTCGCGCCAGTCCACACCGTCTTCCACGAACAGCGGCGCATACAGCCGCTGCTTTTCATCGGCCACGGCCTGCTCATCAGGCGCGTGCAGGGCGGCCGTTTCGCTCTTAGCGGCGGCTTTTCGGCCGGCGTAGTAGCCCGTCGCAGCGGCAAAACCCGCGCAGTCGGAAACATACAGCTGGTCTCCCGCCGCAAACACGCCGGAGATATTCGTCTCCAGGTTCCAATCGTGGAACACTCCGCCCGGCGCGCCAAAGAGCTGCCTCTCCTGCCCGAGGAAGGACGCGCTTTGCCAGCCGTTTCCGTAGGACTGCAGGCGATGCTTCGCCGGGTTAAACCCGCGCTTGCTGAAATTCTCCAGCACGGGGATCTTCGTCTTGCCCTCTTCGCCCACCATCATGCCCCAGATCACGCGCCGCTCCTCTTCGGGCATGCGGCTCAGATCGGCATAAAACGGCAGCTGATATCCGCGCCGGATCAGCTCGTCAAACGGCAGGGTCTCCGGCCCGCGGTAATCGTATTTCGGCTCGTCAATCACGCCGCCTTTCAGGAAGAACTTCTGCCCCTTCGCAGGGTAATAGCGCTCTTTGACCGTCTTGAGCTCGTTTCCGTCCCTGTCCACATACGGGATCTCCACCCCGCGCGCATCCACCATCGTCGCAGCGTACCATGTGTTGTGGTTGTTGCCCGTGCTGTAGGGCGGGAACGAACGTCCGGCGGCGGAGAATTCCGCGCGCACGGATTTTTCCATCATCGTAAATTCCAGCCCCGCCCGATACCCCATGGCATGCCCGGAGCCGATGGACTGCGGCGGTCGGAATTCGGACAGGCCGACCAGATCGGAATCAAACAGCCAGATGCGCGCCGGACGCGACATGCACAGCACCGTGGTCTTTGCAGAAACCACGACGAACTTGCCCGTATGCACGTTCATGCCCATAGCGCCGATGCCGACCAGCTTTTCGCCCTCTTTTTTTACCAGTAAGGCGGTCGCTTCCGTGCGGTCGAGCACCGTGACGCCCTGCCTTTTCAGTTCCTTTGCCAGCGCAGGCTTGAACGTGGAACCCCATACGCGCAGCGTGAATTTATTCTCGTAATCGTAGGCGAACATGAGGCCGGTCTTTTCGTCCCGGAAATCCGCCCCGGCGAATTCGCCTTCCGTATCGCGGATCTTGCCGCCGAAGTCTTCCATATCCTTGAGCCGGTGCCAGCCCTCTTCGCAGGTGATATAATGCGCGATGCCGTTGGAGTAGCCGTCCTGCTCGTCGATATACGCCTTGGCGATCTCCTCCGCCGTCACCTTGGAACAGGGGTTCGTGCAGGCGGATTCCCAGTGGTCCACGCCGCTGCCGGCCGCGCCGCTGCGCTCCGTCGCGCCTTTTTCCAGCAAAACGACGTTCTTCCCCTCTCGCGCCGCCGCGATGGCCGCATAACACCCGGCCATTCCGCCGCCCAGCACCAGCACGTCTGCGCTCAGCCGCTCTTCCATGTCCATTTCATTGGCATATGGCCATTTTGCTTCCATTTGTTTCCCTTCTTTTGATGCAATTTGCATACATAAATATTAACAAACAGAATACCGCAGAATGCACCGCACGTCAACTGTTAAATGCAAATCAATTTCTTGGCGAGAATTTGTACAAATCTTGACTCAGGTCCAAATTCGTTTATAATGGAATACCTGTAGATACATAAGATAAGAAGGGATATTTCATGCAGCACCCCGAACTCCAGCCGGCCGAGATCCAGCGCATCAAGCACATCGTCGGCATGCGCAACATCAAAACCGCCATCGCCGCCACTTTGTGCGCGCTCGTCTATTTCTTTTTTGGCCGCAACCCCACCTTCGCCTGCATCGGCGCCATCTTCGGCTTGGGCAGCGATATGCCCAATTCCCGCCTCAACGGCGGCAACCGTTTTTTCGGCACCATTTTCGGCGGACTGATCGGCATGGGCCTGTTCCGCATCTATATCATCTTCTATCCCGAAGGCGGCTTCCACCCGCTGATGCTGCTTTTGCTGTTCATCGGCGTCGTGCTGCTCATCCTTGCCAGCCAGTTTTTCCATTGGCCCGGCGCGATCCAGCCCGGCGGAGTCATGCTGTGCATCCTTCTGTTCAACCAGCCGGTCGCGTCCTACGTGGCCTATTCCCTCAACCGCATCGTCGATACGGGCATCGGCGTGATCTTCGCGCTTCTGGTCAATTATTTCTTCCCGCGCGAGCGCGTGCTGCGCTGGATGGAAAAATGCAGCGCAAAGGCGCAGCGCAGCCATTCTGCCTGATCCTTATCCCGGCCTTTCCGCTTGGAAAGGCCGTTTTTTTGCACAAATCGCTCCTGAAGCCGCAAAACAGAGTTTTAACATACCCTTATGCAACAATCCCGCCCGCGCCGCGTCATACTAAGCGTAACGAAAAGCGCGTTCGATACAAAACGACTAAACATCGGAGGAATAATCATAATGAAAAAGATCGCTCTGTTTCTGGTACTGATCCTCGTTCTCACCTTTGCCGCCTGCGCGCAGCAGGCTCCCGCTCCCCAGCCCACTCCCGAACCGCAGCCGACCGAGCAGCCCGCGCAGACAACTGCCGACGAACCCATCGAATCGGCCATGATCAGCGGCGTCATCGTCGAGCTGACCGAAGAGGGCCTGCTCATCGAAAACGCCGAAAACGGCCAGATCCTCGTCATCACCGGCGAAGAAACCGTCTTTGAAACCACCGGCGATATCCAGCCCGGCGATTACATCTATGTCGATTACAACGGCCAGATGACCTTCTCCCTCCCGGCGCAGATCGGCGCGACCGTCGTGCGCATGCACAAGCTTGAAGGCGAGATCACCGAGATCTACGCCGAGGAAAACGCCGTGCTGCTGAACAACGCCGAAATGGGCGACGTCTACGTCTACCTGCCGGAAGAGTACAAGAACGCCGCTATCGATTTTGCGCACATGACCGTCTATTTTGACGGCGCGATGACCATGAGCCTGCCGGGCAAGATCAGCGCCGGCCTCGTCATCCCGGGCTACAGCGTGCAGGGCGCTATCACCGAGATCGCCGAAGGCTACATCCTCATCGGCGAGGGCATGGAAGCCGTTCAGGTGAACTTCGCCGCCGGCCAGCTGCCCGAGACCGCCGCTGTCGGCGCAGTCGTCCGCGTGATTTACGACGGTCAGATGACCCGCTCCATCCCGGCGCAGATCACCGCGACCGAAATCGTACAGCTCAGCCGCTGAACGAGTATAAAGCCTGTCTCCGCTCTGGAGACAGGCTTCTTTTTTATTTTGCCGCCGCTGTTTTTTCCCTTTCGGAGAGATTTTGCTGTATAATACCTATTACAGATCTGCAAAAGCTCGTTTTCGCAGATCTGATCCGCAGAATATTCCACCTCAGCATACAAAGGAGGTTTTCCCTATGCTTCCCACCCCGAAAAACTATGCGATCTGGCCCTCCGTCGTCCCGGCCGATCAGCCCTGTGAAATGGTGATCGCGCCGTGCGAGCGCGCGTTCTTGCTCTTTGACGGCGCAGAGTACCAGATCACCGTCATTTCCGTCAATTCCGACGAGCCGAGCTATTACACGCCCACCACGCACCGGCATATCTCCTGCACCGCAGCTGAAGGCGTTCTGCGCTTTTCCTACACCTTCGCGGGCGAGCAGGAACACACCATCGTTCTGGAAAAGGACGGAGAAAAGCTGGCCGATTTCACCATCTTCTCTCTGTATGAAGATCTCTATGCTCTGCGCCCGATGAAGGGCGATCTGCACGGCCACTCCTTCCGCTCCGACGGCAAGCGCGATCCGGCCGCTCTCGCCGGGCATTACCGCGAACAGGGCTACGATTTCTTCTCCCTTACCGATCACAACCGCTTTTACCCCGGCGGCGAGATCGACGAGGCCTATGCCGGCGTGAAGATGGGCATCCTGCGCATTCCCGGCGAGGAAGTGCACGCGCCGGAGAGCGTCGTGCACATCGTGCATGTCGGCGGCAAGGAGAGCGTCACCGCCCGCTATGTCCACAATGTGGAAGCCTTTGAGCAGGAAGCGGCGCAGTATCTTGAAAAAGTCCCAGCGCATGTTCCCGAAAAATACCGCGAGCGCTACGCCAAAGCCATCTGGGCCACGGAAAAGATCCACGAAGCGGGCGGTCTGGCCATCTTCCCCCACCCGTACTGGCGGCCGGGTAAATCCCGTGTGTATAATGTGTGCGATGAGTTCGCGCGCCTTTTGCTCACCTCCGGCCTGTTTGATGCCTACGAGCTCGTCGGCGGCATGGGCCAGGCCGGCGTCAACCGCTCCGTCGCCCTTTGGGGAGACCTGCGCGCCGAAGGGCTGAATATCCCCGTCGTGGGTTCGAGCGATGTGCACGGCGTGGAAAAAGCCTATTCCTTCCCGCATTTCTTCACCATCTGCTTTGCCAAGGAGCCGACCGTCGAGGGCGTAATGCAGGCCGTGCAGCAGGGCTGCACCGTGGCCGTCGAGGCGACGGGCGACGAATACGCCCGCCATTTCCGCTGCTATGGCTCGCTGCGCCTCGTCACCTATGCCCAGTTCCTTTTGCAGCAGTATTTCCCGCAGCAGCAGCGCATCTGCCAGGGAGAGGGCGTGGCCATGCGCGCATATGCCATGGGCGAAGCTCCCGCCGCGCTGATCGAGCTGCAGGCCGAACACACCGAGAGCTTCCGCCGCCGCTTCTTCGGGCAGGACAAGCCCGTTCTCCCCTCGGAGGACATCCGCACCTTCGAAGAAAAATGGCGCGATGTACAGCGCAGTGGCCCTATCACCAAGGGCAGCGGCCTGAAGCCGCCGGTCACGATGCAGATTTAACCACACAAAAAGCCAGGCGCATGCCCGGCTTTTTCTATTGCTCGCTTTCCGCCTGAATAAATTGTATGCTGTCGATGATCGCGTCCATCTTCTCCTCGTCGTCCGCGTCCAGATCGGACTGGAACGTGAAATAATACGTCTTTGCGCCGTGCATCGTCAGATACTGCATACCCTGCTTGCCATCTGCATTTGTATATCTGTATTTGAGAAAGCGCGTCTGCTCGTGCGGATAGATCTCGTATTCGCTCACATCCATGCCTTTATAGCCCCATTGCGTGATAAACGCCTCCATGATCGCCTTGAGCGCCACGTCGCTCGCTTCGGAAAACTCCTTATAAACACCCTCCATCACTTCAATGCTCATCTGATCGTCAAAGCCATCCAGCTGCGTAAACAGGCAGATGCGTGACGATCCGAATTGCCCGATCAGCTCTTCCTTCTTCACGCCCAGAAATTTGAAGATCAGCGCGTTCTCCGGCGTGTCCTCCATAACGACCCAGCATTCGGACGGCAGGCTGATC
>JAFQGN010000218.1 GCA_017398245.1 Clostridia bacterium
GGGAATCATTCCCCTTGGCGAGGGGTTCGGGGGCGAGAAGCCCCCGACGTACTTTGCGTAGCCTCTTAGAACTCGGCGTTCTTGGCCGTGCGCGGATAGGACTCGACATCGCGGATGTTGCCAACGCCGGTGAGGTACATGATCATGCGCTCGAAGCCCATGCCGAAGCCGGCGTGCGGCGCGGTGCCGTACTTGCGCAGCTCCATGTACCACCAATAGTCCTTCTCGTCCAGGCCCATTTCCTTCATGCGGTCGGCCAGCACGTCATAGCGCTCCTCGCGCTGGGAGCCGCCGCACAGCTCGCCCACATAGGGCACCAGCAGGTCGGCCGCGGCGACGGTCTTGCCGTCGTCGTTCAGGCGCATATAGAAGGCCTTGATATCCTTGGGCCAATCGGTCACGAACACCGGGCGGCCGAACTTTTCTTCGGTCAGATAGCGCTCATGCTCGGTCTGCAGATCCTCGCCCCATTCGACGGGATATTCAAACTGCTTGCCGCTCTCCTTGAGCATCTGAACAGCCTCGGTATAGGTGACATGGGCGAACTCGGCGTCGCGCACGGCGACAAGGCGTTCGATCAGGCCCTTGTCCACAAAATTGTTCAGGAATTCCATCTCCGCCGGGGCTTCTTCCAGCACCGCGGCGATGATGTACTTGATCATCTGCTCCTGCAGGTCCATGTCTTCCTTCAAAGTCGCAAAGGCGATCTCGGGCTCGACCATCCAGAACTCAGCCGCATGGCGCGGGGTGTTGGAGTTTTCGGCGCGGAAGGTGGGGCCGAAGGTATAAACATTGCGGAAGGCCATGGCATAGGTTTCCACGTTCAGCTGGCCGGAAACGGTGAGCGAGACGGGCTTGCCGAAGAAATCCTGCGTGTAATCGACGGTGCCGTCCTCGTTGCGCGGCGGGTTGGCCATGTCCAGCGTGGTGACATGGAACATTTCGCCCGCGCCCTCGCAGTCACTGCCGGTGATGAGCGGGGTGTGCACGTAGACGAAGCCGTTTTCATGGAAGAAGCGGTGGATCGCCTGCGCGGTGAGAGAGCGGATGCGGAACACGGCCTGGAACAGGTTCGCACGCGGCCTGAGGTGCGCGATGGTGCGCAGGTATTCCAGCGTGTGGCGCTTCTTCTGCAGCGGGAAATCGGGCGTGGACAGGCCGACGATCTCGACCTCGTCCGCGTGCAGCTCAAAGGGCTGCTTCATTTCCGGCGTGGGCAGGATGGTGCCGGTAACAGAGATGGCCGCGCCGACGCCGATGGCCTTGACCAGCTCTTTATAATTGTTCAGCTTGCTCTCTTCCAGAATGATCTGCAAATTTCGGAAGTACGTTCCATCGTTGAGCTCAATGAACGCGAGGGTCTTGCTGTCGCGCATGGTGCGCACCCAGCCGGACACGTTGGTGTTCGCGCGTTCACAGGTCGGGATCGATTCGTACAGGCTCCGGATAGTCGTCGTTTCCATAAGTTGGTTCCTCCTTTTTTGCAGACCATTGGGTATACATTGCATTATAGCCCGACGCGCGCTTTTCAGTCAAGCCTTTTCGCCGGAAAAGGCGCGCGGGAGGATACAGAGAGGTACGCTGAGGCTACTCGCCCACCGAATCCGTGCAAGGGGTTACGGCGGGACTCTGTCCCGCACCCTGCTTAAGGGAATGATTCCCTTAAGAATCCTCCTTATTGGGAATTGCTTTCTATTCGTAAAGAGAATTGCCCGGCAAAGGCTAACGCCGCCTTAGGCCGGGCTTGCATGCTTCATATATCTGCAATGGCAAAGCGTTGCGAAAGGTCGGCCCGCGATGTAATCGCTGCCGACCTTATTCTTCCTTGCATTATAGAATACTTTCCCCATAGATGGGATTCCAAAGAGTGCGAACCCTTTGGCAGGGTTTGGGGCAGCGCCCCATAGTAACCCCCGTGCTTGCAAAAGGCTGGCCCACGCTGTAAGCGTTGCCAGCCTTATTCTCTATTACGATATAGAACACTATCCCCAATATAAGGGATTCTCAAGGGCTGAAAGTCCTTGAGCAGGGGTGCAGGGGGCAGCGCCCCCGCCGTAGCCATAACGCAAGCCCGGCCCACGCTGTAAGCGTTGCCAGCCTTCATCTAAGTTTAGATGGAAGTCATTCCCCTAACTGAGGGGTGGCGGGGGAATCTTGCCCCCGCGCTGGGGTTTGGGTACAGAGTCCCCAACGTATCCATTGGCAAAGTCTGGGGCGAGCAGCCCCAGCGTCCCCCCCTACGGCTCGACGAGCTCCATGCCGCGCCAGGTGTCCAGCTCGCGGATACCGTGCAAAGCGCGCACGCCGGCGGTGGAAATGACCGCGCCGGTATGGAAATACATGCCCAGGATCGGCAGCTCGTTGACCACCTTGAGCTGGATCTCGGAATAGATAGCCTGCAGCTCGTCCGCCGTGGCGGCCTCGCGCGCGCTGACGAGCAGATTGTTCATATCCTTGCTGGCGTAGCCGGAATAATTCAGCTTGCCGTTGTGGCGCAAAAGGGCGGTCAGATCCGGCACATAGGCAAGGTTCACGCCAACGAGCGCCAAATCAAAATCACCGTTTTTGAAGACATTGGTCATCTTCGTTTTGGATACCGTTTCGACCTCCACCGTCACGCCGATCTTTTTGAGCTGCGCGGCGATGAGATAGGCGGCGTCGGAACGGGCGTTGGAAAGATTATCGTTGTATGTGACCAGCTTGATGGTGAAGTTTTCCAGCAGGCCGTCCACCTCGGTATCGAGCATGGTGTCTCCGTTGGTGTCCGTCCAGCCGATCTCGTGCAGCAGCTGCAGTGCGCGCTCCGGGCTGTAGTTGTACTGCGCGGCCTGCGTTTCGTACAGATAGGAGCCCGGCACGACGGGCACCTCGCTCTCCTGCACCATATTGCCGTATATGGTGGAAGCGATGGTCGTTCGGTCGACCGCGTACATGACAGCCTGCCGCATGCGCAGATCGGTCATCGCGCCGGAAACGATATTGGGCACGAGCATCTCGTAAATATCGGTGGCATAGTCCACGGTGGTGTATTCGGTCAGCTTTTTATAGAGAGAGGCCTGGCCCGAGCGCGTGGCGAGGGTGTCGATCTCTCCGGTCAGCAGCGCCTGCAGAGCGGCGGCGGTATCGGGATAGCGCCAGCCCACGATAGAGCTCGTCTTTGCGGCCTTTTTCCACCAGAAGGGGTTCGCCTCCAGCCGCAGGTGGGAATCGACCGTGTAATTGGCGTACCAATAGGGGCCGGTGCCCATGGGCAGCGCGTAATCGAGCGAAAAACGATAGACGACCGGGAACGTCATGGCGTAGAGGGAAACCACGCCGGAATTGACAAAGGTGACGCTGAGCGTGTCCTCCGCCAGCACCGTCATGCTCTCGATCTGCTGGATGCGCTCATACCACGCGCCGTTTTTGCCCTGCGATTTGATATATTGCCAGGATTCGTATACATCCTGCGCCGTGAGCGGCTGTCCGTTATGGAAAACCACGCCGCTGCGCAGGTGGAATTCGTATTCCGTGCCGGAATGGGTCCAGCGGTCAGCCAGAAGGCCCACGGGCTGCATGCTGTCGTCCAGCTCGATCAGGCTTTCGAACACCAGCTCGTTCATGCTGACCAGATCGCGGTGCGCGGTCTTGAGCGGATGCAGAACGGCCTGATCCTCCAGCACGAGGCCGATGTTGATCTCGCCAAGGACCGGCACAGAGGGCTCGGCATATTCGGCCGCGTAGGGGTCGGGCGCATAGCCGTCCATCGGGTCGGCCGAGACGACGAGCCCCGGATCGTAGACCTGCGCGGGGGCATAGACATCCTGCTGCACGGGCTCGGGCGTGATCTGCGCGGTAGGAGCGGGCGCGCTCGTGAAGGCGGGCGGAGCCTGCCGCGCGCAGCCGGAGAGCAGAGTGAGCGCGCACAACACTAAGGCCAGAGCGCATTTCAGCCCTCGCCTTCCCTTATCCATCCAGTTTTTCTTTGTATACTTCATAGGCCGAACGCACCTTTTTCATATAAGAATTCGTAGCGGGATACGGGGTGGTATCGATGGTTTTCCCATCGGCGCTGTACGCCGGGTCGGCCAGCCATTTTTTGACATTGCCCGCGCCCGCATGGTACGCCGCTGAGACGGTATCGATATCGCCGTCGTACCGTTCATACAGCCAGCCGAGGAACCAGCAGCCGTATTTGATATTCGTTTCCGGCAAAAAGAGCATTTCCTGCGAAAAGGCGTCCTCTTCGCCGAACTTTCCGGCGATCCACAGGCCGGTATCGGGCATGATCTGCATCAGCCCCATAGCCCCGGCGGAGGAGACGACCTCCGGCCGGAAGCTGGATTCGCACAGGATCACGGCGTAGACATGCGCCTGATCCAGCCCGTTTTCCTTCGCGGCAGCCTGCACCAGCTGCTCGTAGCGCACAGGATGCGCGCTGAAGGAGGCCTGCCGCGGATAGAGCGCGGCATAGGCGAACACGAGCATCGCCAGTACGCACAGCAGCAGGATCAGCCCCGCAGGGCTGCGCCTTCGCCTGTGTCTTCTGCGCGTCTGCATCCGCCCGCCCCCTTTCCGGTCCGCATATAGGTTCAGTATACTATTATATACTGCATCGCGCTTCTTGTCCAATCTGCACGCAAACGAAACTCTCATCATACGTTAAGACGGATTGCCTTGACGCATAGTGGCGAAAGATTTATAATCGCAAAGGAAAAAGTGGAAAGTGTTCCTTATTCTGCGCCGCGCACGGTTTTTTCGCGGCATACAGGAGGAGTTTATCGATATGAAGGAATTGACGGTAACCAAATTCGGCGGCACCTCCATGGCGGATGCGAAGCAGTTCCGCCGCGTGAAGGAGATCCTTCTGGCCGACCTGCGCAGGCGCTTTGTGGTGCCCTCCGCGCCCGGCAAGCGCTTTAAGGATGATATCAAGGTGACGGATATGCTCTACGCCTGCCACAAAAAGGCTGCGGCCGGAGAGGATTATTCGGCCGTGTTTGCCGATATCCGCGAAAGGTATCTGTCCATCGCACGCGAGCTGGAGCTTTCCTACGATATCACGCCCGAGCTGGACGTCGTCGAAAAAAACATCGGCGAAAAGCTGAACCCGGATTACACTGCAAGCCGCGGCGAGTATCTGTGCGGCAGACTTCTGGCCGCGTATCTGGGCTGGGAATTTATCGATGCGGCCGAGATCGTCCGCTTCGACAGGCAGGGCCTCTTTGCCGCCGAGTGGACCAACGACACCGCCTCGCAAAGGCTGGCCAACGTTTCCCGCGCCGTGGTGCCGGGCTTTTACGGCTCTCTGCCCAACGGAGAGGTGCACACCTTCTCGCGCGGCGGGTCCGACGTTTCCGGCGCGATCATCGCCCGCGCGGCCGGCGCTTCCCTCTACGAAAACTGGACGGACGTTTCCGGCTTTCTGATGGCCGACCCGCGCATCGTGAAGGACCCGCTTCCCATCCGCACGCTCACCTATCGCGAACTGCGCGAGCTCTCCTACATGGGCGCAACCGTTCTGCACGAGGACAGCATCTTCCCCGTGCGCAAGGCCGGCATCCCCACCCGCATCCTGAACACGAACGATCCTTCGGCCGAGGGCACCATCATTGTGGACCACACCCTCATCCCGCCTGAGCGCGTGTTCACCGGCTTTGCCGGCACAAAGAACTTCAGCATCCTCTCCATTGAAAAGAGCATGATGAACAGCGAAGTGGGCTTTGGCCGGCGCGTTCTGCAGGCGCTGGAAGAAAACGGCGTATGCTTTGAACACCTGCCCACCGGCATCGACACCATGTGCGTGATCGTGCACAATACCGATCTGGAAGCGCACAAGGAGCGCATTTTCGAACGCATCAACGAGATGTGCCATCCCGACAGCATCGAGCTGAGCGGCCCGATGGCGCTGGTCGCCTGCGTGGGGCGCGGCATGAAGGGCGCGCCCGGCTCCGCCGCCAAGGCGCTGAGCGCTCTGGCCGAAGCCAACATCAACATCCGCATGATCGACGCGGGTTCGAGCGAGCTCAACCTCATCGTCGGCGTGGACGAAGAGGACTACGAAAATGCTATTCGTGCAGTTTATGGCGCATTTGTGAAAAAGGCTGAATGAGCGGTTGTCAAAACTTCACGAAAAAATGCTTGTTTCGGCGGTATGTACGGCGTATGATGGGTAATAGCACGTTTCCCCTGTTGGAATTAACGCAATTCTATAATACACGATCAGGAAGGATGCATTGACCATGAAAGCTCGCGTACATTATGTCAGCCCCAAGGGCGCTGCCGAAACCATCGCCGAAGTTATCGCCCGCGAATGCAAGTGCGTTAAGGAGCCCCTGCTGCCCGCTTACATGCCCGAGAACGTCGCCATCATGTTCCTCGGCTGCGAAGGCGGCAAGGCCGACAAGACCACCATGGAGTTCATCAACTCTCTGAACAAGAACCGTGTGGCGCACGCCGCTCTGTACTGCTGCAACCCCAAGCAGAACGACGCCCCCATCGCTCAGATGAAGGCCGCTCTGGAATCCCGCGGCGTCAAGGTCATGAAGCAGACCTTCGTCACCACCTCCAAGGGCCTGTTCGGCGGCAAGAACCCCGGCGACGCCGAGTGCGCCGAGGCCAAGAAGTTCGCCCAGAGCGTCATCAAGGAACTGTTCCCGGACGGCTGATTTCTAAACGCATCCATACACAGCGCTTTTCTTCGGAAAGGCGCTGTTTTTCTTTCTGTAAATCCCGCCCGTTCAGGCGTTGCTTTTTTACCCGCAAAGAACTTTTTCTTCGGAAGGACGCTCATCTTTGCCCGCA
>JAFQGN010000219.1 GCA_017398245.1 Clostridia bacterium
CTTTGCCAGCCGCTGTGAGCCTTGAATGCATATTTGCCCAATAGATGGGATTCTTAAGGGACATTGTCCTTAAGCAGGGGCCTGGGGACAGAGTCCCCGGCGTACTTTTGACTGGCAAAGGCTAACGCCGCCTTGGGCGGCCGCTGAAAGATCAGGGTGAATATCCATCCCCAAAAGATGGGATTCTAAAGGGACATTGTCCCTTAAGCAGGGTTTTAGGGGCGGCGCCCCTGACGTTCCCCGTTAGCCCTTGGAGGCTTCGGCGACGAGGGCTTCGAAGAAGCGGAGGGAGTAGATATCCTTGCCGACGGTGCGTTCCGGATGCCACTGGGTACCGAAGACCCAAGATGCGCCGGGCTTGCTTTCCAGCGATTCGACGACGCCGTCCTTCGACCACGCGCCAACGACCAGCCCTTCGCCGATTTTGTCCGCCGCCTGATGGTGGTAAGAATTGGTGGCGATGACGGGGCGGCCGACGTATTTTTCCATCATGGTGCCGGGGACGATATCGACATCGTGCCAGAAAACATTGCCCTGCGCCTGCTGGTGGATCTTGCCGGTCACGGCGGGCACATGCTGGAAGAGCGTTCCGCCGAAGGCTACGTTGATGGTCTGCACGCCGCGGCACACGCCCAGCACCGGCACGCCCATTTTGACCGCCTGGCGCGTGAGTTCCAGCTCGTATTCGTCCTTCACGAGCAGGCTTTCGCCACAGAGGGGATCGCGCTCGGCCCCGTAAAGGGAGGGTTCGTAATCTCCGCCGCCGATGAGCAGAACGCCGTCGAGCTCTTTGAGCACTTCCGGAATCTGGCTCAGCGGGGTCAGAAAGTTCAGAATTCTGGGTTCGCCGCCGGCTTTTTCGACGGCTTCGATATAAAACGGGTTGACGACCTGATGCTGCAGGTCGTCCTTATTTTCAAACGACGTGGTGACGCCGATCACAGGCTTTTTCATGAGGCAGATTCTCCTTTAAAGTTTGGGCGGGTTGCCGCAGCTGAGCCTGCCTTCCGGGCAATAGCCCAGCACCTTGCAGCTGGGGCCGAAGGCGCTAAACACGCCCGGCGCGCTTTCGCGCAACTGCAGGAGCATATCGCGCGCGAGGGCGCGGATCTCCCACTGGGCGCGCTCGCAGGTGCGCAGGCGCAAAAACAGCGCCAGTTCGCGCGCGTTCATGCGCAGCTTGAGCGGGATGGTCATTCCAGCGAGGGCATAATAGGCGGCATAGGCCTTGGGCATGCCGTTTTCCAGCATGCGCGCGCATTCCTGCCGGCTGCGTTCGAACGCGGCGCAGTATTCGCCATAGAGACTGCTGTTGCGCACGGCCTCGGGCACGATATAATGCCCGGCGGAGAGGCCTTCGCGCACATCGGGCACCAGAATGGACTGGATGCGGTGGCGGGAAAAATGCGTGACGCAGGCGAGGGACACGTCCTCGATATCGAATTCGTAGGTCAAAAATTCCAGTTCGCGCGCGCGGGGATCGGAAATAAGCTCGCTGATGCTCATCTCCTCGCGGCCGGTAAAGCGCATGGCCTCGGCAAGGCGGGCTTCGGCGTTTTCTTCGGCGCGGATGAGCTTCGCCTTGGGCGCGGCCTCTCCGCAGGCGGTGTTCCGGGGCAGCGCCCAGATATCTTCCTTGCAGGAATAGCCTTTTTTCATTACCTCCAGCGCGCCGGGCCAGCTCTCTTCCATCTGGCCGATCAGGCTTTCGCCGAGCGCTTTGATCTCGGGCATGTTCGCGCCGCGACCGTAGGCCATCTGGCAGACGAGGCGGCACAGCTCGCGCGCGTTCATGGTCATATAGAAGTTGGAACAGAAGCAATAGGGCAGCACGAAGCGGGAGTCCTCGCGGGAGACGCCTTCGGCCAGAAGCTGTTCGTACAGGGTGAACAGGCCGTCCATATGCGCCTGATAGGCTTCTTTTTGGGGCATATCTTCGGGCGTGACATAGCCCGCGCCGGAAAAATCGACATAGCGGCGGGATTTGACGGTATAGGAGCCGAGGCGGGCCTCGATCACAAACTGTTCCACCGCAACACTCACGTTTTCAAAGCCGACGAAATAGGTTTGATGCTCGAACACGGACTGGTGGCCGGAAGCGAGCACCTTTTTGACGAGGGAGACATCCTTTTTGCCGCCCTGCGCCTGTTCAAACTGTTCTACCGCGCCGCCGCCGGTGGTGGAAATGCGCGCGGCGGACGCGCACGCGCGCTGGCCTTCGCCGGTGCCGGTCAAGATTACTGCTCTGCCCATGGGGCGCACCTCTTTCTGTCAGAGAAGGAAACGTCAGGGGCTACTCGCCCCCGAACCCCTCGGCAAAGGGAATGATTCCCTTTGCAAACCTCAATAAGGGGATATCTTTCCTACTGCAAATTGATCTTGTGGCCGGCAAAGGCTAACGCCGCCTTGGGCCGGCCACTGCTTTTCATATATTAAGCCTTTCCCAAATTGATGGGATTCTCAAGGGACATTGTCCCTTGAGCAGAGGTCAAGGGGACAGAGTCCCCTTGCGTATCCACTCCGGGCTTAGACGTTGAAGCGGAAGAGGGTCACGTCGCCGTCCTTCATGACATATTCCTTGCCCTCGGAGCGGTAGAGGCCCTTTTCCTTGCAGGCGTTGATGGAGCCTTCGCGCTTGAGATCTTCGAAGGCGACGATC
>JAFQGN010000220.1 GCA_017398245.1 Clostridia bacterium
CTGGAAACCATCTGGAAATACGACTATCTGGGCGATCTGCGCACGGTGGACGTGCACATTCGCCGCCTGCGCGAAAAGGTAGAAAAGAACCCCGCCCAGCCGGAGTTCATCTTTACCAAGTGGGGAGTCGGATATTATTTCACTGACAAAGATTAAAAACATCCTCTTCTCCATTCGATGGAGAATCATACTCGCCTATCTGCTGCTGATCTGCGCCGCGTTCGCTCTGGTGGACTTTTCGCTGATCCAGCTGATAGGCGAATATCTGTTTACGCAGAAGGTACACGAGGCCGAGCGCATCGCAGGCAGCGCAGCGGCCCGCACAGCCTATTCCTTCTCCGTCGCCGATGCCGATTCGCTCCAGACCCTTCTGGACGAGCTGGCCGCGGAAAACAACGCGAGGATACTTCTTACCGACACCTACGGCGTGGTTCAGGCCGACAGCGAAGGCACGATGAACGGCCGCCTCTTCGCCATGGACGAAGTGGCGCAGGTGCTTTCCGGGCGCGAGAGCGCTTATGGCTATTATAA
This sequence comes from Clostridia bacterium, assembly GCA_017398245.1. Next base: position 532 of record JAFQGN010000220.1, read on the forward strand.
CTTAAAGCCCTCGGCGTGGATCGCCCTTTCCATCGCGCAGGAGGAAGCCATCGGCGTGCATGCCGCGCCCGTACACAGCAGCGCCGGTCTTTGCGGCGTGCTGGTGTATATCTCCTCCGCGCAGGAGATATACGAAAGCCTCACGCTCATCCAGCAGCGCATCCTGACATGGCTTACCCTCATCGCCGTCATCGTCGTGGCCGTGGTCATCTTTATCTCCGGTACCATGACGCGGCCCATTGCCGAACTGAACCAGGGGATCATGAAAATGGCCAAGGGCGATATGCACGCGCATGTGCATGTGCGCGGCAGCAGCGAATTTGCGCGCCTTGGCCGCGCGTTCAACCAGATGTCCGACCAGCTGGAAAGGCTGAACACCACGCGAAACGAATTCGTCTCCAACGCCTCGCACGAGCTCAAGACCCCGCTGAGCACGACCAAAATTCTGGTCGAAACGCTCCTGTATCAGGACCCGATGGACCCGGGCATGACGCGCGAGTTCCTGACCGATATCGACCGCGAGATCGACCGCATGAACATTCTGGTGAGCGATCTGCTCTCTCTTGTGCGCATAGACAGCGGCGGCCTGAAGCTCAACATTGCCGACGTTTCCCTCGGCGCGATCGTGAACGATACCGTGCGCCGCATCCAGCACGTGGCGCAGGAGCGCGATATCACCGTGCGCTACGATATCTGGGAAGACGTACACGTGCAGGGCGACAGCATCAAGCTGCAGCAGGTGGTGTATAACCTTACCGACAACGCCGTGAAATACACCCAAAGCGGCGGCGCGGTGCGCGTGGAGCTGGCCAAGAGCGGCAAAAAGGCCGTGATCACAGTCACCGACAACGGCATCGGCATCCCCGCAAAGGACGTTCCCCATATTTTCGATCGTTTCTATCGCGTGGACAAGGCGCGCTCGCGCGAAACGGGCGGCACAGGCCTCGGCCTTGCCATCGTCAAGCAGACGGTGGACTTGCACGGCGGTGAGATCACCTTCACCAGCGAAGAGGGAGTCGGTTCCGTCTTCATTGTAGAGCTGCCCGTGGGCGGCCCTGCCGCCGCAGCCAAAGCGGCGGAATAACCCAATAGCAACGGCCCGCCGGCGGAACAAACGGCCTTCGGCGGGCCGCACCTGTATACGGGCAGCGCCCGGAAAGGAACATGCACCATGCAAAAAAGCCGTACCCTCCGCCTGATCGCCCTGTCTGTGGCCCTGTGCCTGACGGCCCTGTCTCTGTGCGGCTGTACAAATTTCACCTTTGAGGCCGCGGATACGCCCTCTGCCCCGCTGCCCGAGCCGGACACCTCCGCGCTCGTCGCCCCTACGGGAGACAGCCGCGCGCGCTATTCCGTCCGCACAACGCTCTATTACCGCACAGGCGACAACCAGCTCTCCTCCGCCCTCCGGCTGATCTATGTCGACCCGGAGGACGACCCGCTGCGCCTGATCATGGAATCCCTTCTGGAAACGCCGTATTCCTCCTCGGGCCTTCTGCCCATCGCCCCGCAGGGCACCAAGCTGAACGAGATCCGCCTCTCCGGCGGCGTCGCCATGGTGGATCTGAGCGCGCAGGCCCTTTCGCAGGGCGAGGAATACTTTTTCATCACGCGTTCGGCCATCGCGAAGACTCTGCTGGGGCTGGAGAGCGTACAGTGCGTGAACGTCATGGTCGAAGGCCGCGCGGTGGAAGTGGGCGGCGTGCCGCTGGGCGCGCTGACCGAGCAGGATACCAACGCGGCCATGGGCTATATCCAGCATATGTCCGAGCAGCTCCTTCTGCAAACCGACGGCGGCTTTATCGAGCGCTGCGCGCTGATGTATCTGCCCGGCGCGAAGGACAGACCGCTCGAGCCCGCGTGCGTGCCACTGCGCCTTTCCGACCCTGATCCGCTGCCAGAGCTGCTTTCCGCGTTCGTCTCCGCCGCGCAGAGCGAATTGTACCCCGCCGAGGAGCTCAGCCGGATCAGCGCACAGACGCAGATGCTGCCCTCCGGAAAGCGCGTGCTCGCCCTCTCTCTGCCCGGCTCCCTTTCCTCTGAAGCGCGCGAGCGGCTCGTCCCCGCGCTGATCGCCTCCCTGTGCTCTTTCGCGCCCAATATCGACGCCGCAAGCGTTGCCATCGGCGGGGAAGAAGTTTTGCAGGCTGGCCCATATGCCGCCGATGCAGACGGCCTGCTCGACCCCCAGCGCATGTGTTCTCTGGCCGGCACGGCCGCTTCGCTGTATTTCATGGCGGCAGACGGCTCTCTTGTACGCACCGAACACCTTCTGGAAGGCCATGCGCTCACCGCGCGCGAGCTGCTCGCCGGTCTGATGGCAGGGCCTGCCTCCGGCGATGCGCAGGAGGAAATCTACCCTGTGTTCCCGCAGGGCGCAAAAAGAGAGGATATTCTCGGCGTGCGCATCGAAAACAGCATCGCCCATGTGAACCTCTCCGCCTCTTTGTACGGCGCGTGCCAGGCATTTACCGCCCAGCAGGAGCGCGCGCTGGTCTACGCCATTGTGAACACGCTTGTGGACAATCTCGATACTGTGCTGCGCGTGCAGTTCTATGTCGACGGCGCGCCGGCTGATACCTTCGCCGGCTCCATCGCCATATCTTCTCCGCTGATGGCCAATCCCGGCCTGGTGCGCTGACGGGGAGGCGGGGGCTCCGCCCCCTGCACCCCCGCCAAGGGGACTCCGTCCCCTTGGATCCTCTGCTCAAGGGCTTGCGCCCTTAAGAATCCGCTCGGCACGCGCACCCGGCTCTGCCCTCTTCCCCATCTTCCCGGAGCTCAGAAAGGAAAACGCAGATGCACGACCTTGAGAATATGATCCGCTCCTACGCGCCCACGTGCGAACAGGAAGTTGCAGACAAAGCGCGCATGCTGGAATACATCGCGCTGTTTCCGCACAATATCCTCACGCGCGAAAATGCGCTGTGCCATTTCACGGCTTCGGCATGGGTCACGAACCCGGCGCACACGAAGGTACTGATGGCCTGGCACAATATCTACCGTTCCTGGGCGTGGACGGGCGGCCATGCCGACGGTGATACAGACCTTCTGGCCGTCGCACGGCGCGAAGTGACCGAAGAGACCGGCTTGCGCGCCATCGCGCCGGTATCGGACAGGCCCATCACGCTGGAGATCCTGACCGTGCCCGGGCATGTGAAGCGCGGGGCGTTCGTCTCTCCCCATCTGCATCTAAACCTCACGTTCCTCTTCTGCGCAGACGAATCCGCGCCGCTGAGCGCCAAGCCCGATGAAAACAGCGGCGTGCAATGGTTCACGCCCGAGAGCGCTCTGGCAAATTGCTCCGAGCCGATGATGCTGCCCATCTACCGCAAATGCAACGCGAGCCTTCGATAAGGGAGTATGCCGGGAACCCCTTTTCTTTTAAAAAGAAAAGGGGTTCCCGGACCCTCCTGAAAAGAAATCTATTGGGGCAATGGATTTGTCAGGCCTTGGCGCTTCTCTCCATTGGACATTTACCGTTCGAAAAAACGTTATCGCTAAGTCAAAAATAAGAATACCAGCCCCGCAAAAGAAATCCATTTGAGCCGGTCTATCTGAAGGGCCTTGACTCTTCTCACCAAAGGCCGCCTATCCTATGGCAGAAAAAAACAGCTGCGTCCCAACTGTTTTCTTTCGGGAAGAGCGCGAGAAACCCCTTTCTTTTTCAAAAGAAAGGGGTTTCTCGCATCTTTCCCCGCCGCACCGGTTGCCCCGGCGCGGGGTTTTCTGGTATGATAGGGAGAAGAGAGGTGAGAGGGATGGCGATACGCCTGATCGCGACCGATATGGACGATACGCTGCTCGGCCCGGGCGGAGAGCTCAGCGAGCGCACCAAAGCCGCAGTCGCCGAAGCCATGCGCAGAGGCGTCCTTTTCGCGCTTGCCTCGGGCAGAATGCCGCAGGCCATGCGCGAAACCGCCACGCAGCTGCAGGTGAATTGCCCCGCCATCGCCTATAACGGCGGAATGATCGCCGATCTGGCAGGCGGAACCGTCGTCCGCTCGTGGCCCGTGCCGCAGGGTCTGGCAAGAGAGGCCGCAAAGATAGCCGAAGAACTGGGCGGACACGTGCAGGCCTATAAAAACGGCACATATTATTTCGCTGAAAACAACGAATACGCGCGCGCCTACGGCGATTCAATCCGCCTGTACGGACAGGAAGCGGGCGAAAAGCTCTCGAAGTGGTTCACGGGCGACGCGGATAAACTGCTGGTCATCGGGCAGCCGGAACAGATCAGCCAATGGGTGCTGAAGATGCAGGCGCATTTCGGCGAGCGGCTCAGCTGCGCGGTGTCGCGGCCGAATTATATCGAAGTGTTCCGTTCCGGCGTGGACAAAGCCGTGGCGCTGCAGGAACTGGCCGCAAGCTATGGCCTAAAGCCGGACGAGGTCGCTGCCTTTGGTGACGGAGAAAACGACCTTGGCATGGTACAATGGGCCGGACACGGCTATATCATGGCCAACGCAAGGCCGCAGGTGCTCGCAAAAGCGCCGGCCATCGCCCCTTCCAACGCGCAGGACGGCCTTGCACAGGTATTGGAACAGTGGTTTGAAAACGGAATGATCCCCGAAAGCTCATCATACGCTCAAAAGCGGGAGGCAGAACAATGATCAAAGTGGATAGTTTCATCAGCGCAATGGAATTTGAGGTGCTCAACCCCGCAACGGGCGACGAGCTGCCCATCGAAAACAGCGATATCAACCGCCCTGGCATGCAGCTGGCGGGCTTCTGGCAGTTTTTCGCGTGGGAGCGGCCGCAGCTGTTCGGCAAGGTGGAGCTGACTTACCTCAAGCAGCTTTCGCCCGAACTGCGCGAGGAGCGCCTCAGCCAGTTCGTCTCCTACGATATCCCCTGCATCATCATCTGCCATCAGATCGAGTGCGACCCGCTTCTGCTGGAAAAGGCCAAGGAGCGCGGCATCGCCGTGTTCCTTTCGCAAAAGGACACCACGCAGGTGGTCATGGAAATGATCACATGGCTCAATAAAGAGCTCGCCCCCTCCATCTCGCGCCACGGCGTTCTGGTGGACGTGCACGGCGTGGGCGTGATGATCACGGGCGAAAGCGGCGTGGGTAAGAGCGAGGCCGCGCTGGAGCTGGTCAAACGCGGGCACCGCCTTGTGGCCGACGACGTGGTCGATATCAAGCGCGTGGCCGATACCCTCGTGGGCGACGCGCCGGAAATGATCCGCCACTTTATGGAGATCCGCGGCGTGGGCATCATCGATATTTCCAATATGTACGGCATCGGCGCGGTCGTGCGCGAAAAGCCGATCGAAATGGTCGTGCATCTGGAGCACTGGAAGCAGGGCAAAGAATACGACCGCATGGGCCTGGAAGACGAGTACACCGATATCCTCGGCGTGCAGATCCCCCGGCTGGTCATCCCGGTGCATCCGGGCCGAAATCTTGCCGTCGTTCTGGAAGTCGCCGCGCGCAATTTCCGCCTCAAACAGCAGGGCTACAGCGCCGCGCGCGTCCTGACCGAGCGCTTCAACGCCCGTCTGAGCAATATTTAAGAAAAAGTTACGCCCTGCGCAGACCCAGCATATTGCGGCCCGCGCAAACAGAAAACACAATATTCGTAAAAAATCCGCACGAAATACGGCCAATATTTACCGTTTCGCGCGGATTTTGCCATATTTTGCGCACGATACCCCTTGCAGGCGAAACATTTTTGTAATATACTGTATGCGTAAATTTGAGAGTACTATGCATGTGGCAAAATCTATCCACGTTTGTGAATGGAGGTCTACCATGAATTCAGCACCCAATTCTGCACGAAAGCTGCAGCGCATCCTGGCGGCGCTCCTTGTTGTCGTCTCGCTGCTTTGCTCCGTTTCGACAGATGCGCTCGCTTCCTCGCTGGTAAAGGCTCGAGTTGAAGCGGAATACAGTAATGTCTATCAGGGCGCTTCCACCGACAGCGCGCTTCTGCGCAAGGCGCCGCAGGGCTCGATGATGACCATCGGCCTGACCAAGGGCGACTGGTGTTATGTGAAGTACGACGGCACCGTCGGCTATGTTCTCAAGAACACGCTGACGACCGATCTGACTTCCGATACCGAAGGCGAATACGCCCCCGCGCCCGAGACCACTCCTGCCCCCACCCCCACCGTTCAGCCCACCGCCCAGCCTACCGTGCAGCCCACCAAGCAGCCGCAGGCCGGCGTGGAAACGGTCACCGTCGAGGCCACCAAGCTGTATAAAAAGCCGAGTCTGGAAGCTGAATTCTACGGCAACATCCCCGCAAACAAAAAGGTCGTCTGCCTTCTGGTGAACAGCCAGTGGGCCTGTATCGAAGCCGCCGGCTATACCGGCTACGTTCCCAAGACCGCCATCCAGCTCAATTCCGATATCCCGGTGGATACCCCCATCGAGCCGGAAGTTCCGGCCGCTCCCAGCGAGACCGAGATCCCCGAATCGGACACCAAGCTGATCTGCTACGTCAAGGGCGACGTCTACCTCTACCCCATTTGCGATACCGCCTCCAAGCCCGTCGCCGCTCTCAAGCAGGGCGATAAGATCCTCGTTTCTGCGGTCAAGAACGGCTGGGCCAAGCTGTGCGCCACCGATGGCACGGCCGGCTATATCCCCGCCGATTATGTCAGCAAAAATGCCATCGCTCCCGCCGTGAAGCCCGTTCTGGCCGATTGGTTTGAGAGCAATATTCAGGAAATCTTCGGCCGCGGCACCACGGCTACCGTCGTCGATGTTCTTACCGGCAAATCCTTTACCGTGCGCCGCAAGGGCGGCATCAACCATGCCGACATGGAGACCGTCAGCAAAGAAGATACCGCGACCATGCTGAGCCTGTACGGCGGCGTGGAAAGCTGGGATCGCCGCGCCATCTGGGTCGTCATCGACGGCGTGTACTACGCCGCTTCCATGAACGGCAAGGGCCATGGCGAAGAGACCGGCCTGGACAACGGTCTGGAAGGCCATTTCTGCATCCACTTCCTGAACAGCCGCACGCACGGCACCGACAATGTGTGCCCGCTGCATCAGGCATGTGTCAAGCAAGCCTATCTGGCCAAGCCCTGATCAAGAATACATCAGCATCCTTTCTCCCTCGTGGGGAAGGATGCTTTTTCTATGTCATCCCGCGGCTTCGGCACGGTATCGCGCTTCGGGAAAAGCCGTTGCTATCATTTTGTTCTGCGTTCCATACGGAGGCCCCGCCTCGACAAAGACCGTTGTTCATATACGCATCGGATTCCGGCACAGTGTGCTCCCACCGACAAAACTTCATTCCGTGCCATCCCCCTCTCCCCGGCGGAAAAGGTTTTGTATATACTTCTGCTTTCCGGGCAGAATATGCCGGAGGTGAAGCATATGAAAGCGTTTCTGGAGCGCTGGTCCCCGTGGCTCGCGCTGGGAGCGTGCCTGCTGACGACGCTGGCCGTCCTTTGGTTTACCGAACCCTCCCCCGCCGCGCCGGTCTTTGCCGCGCCGCATGCGCAGGCGCCCGTCTTTTCCGGCGAGGAGATCCCCCTGCGGGCCTACCTGCCCGATGAACCCGCCTGGCACGGCGCTCTCGGCCTATGGAAGACGCACGACGGGCTGGATCTTGCCTGTGAGACCGTCTGTGCGCTTCAGGACGGAACCGTCTCCTCTGTAGAAAACGACCCGTACTGGGGCGTCTCGGTGACGATCGCATCCGGCGAAGAAACCGTGATCTACCGCTCCCTCGCCGCAGCGCAGGTCAAGCCGGGGCAGTATATCCGGGCAGGCGCGCCCCTCGGCCCGGCCGCAGCCGCCCCCTGCGAGGCAGAGCTCGGCCCGCATGCGCATATCGAATACTCCGTTGGCGACCCTTCCGCGCTGCTCAAGGGCGGCTGAACCAGCCATTCCCACGCCTATGCAAAAGGCTTCGGAATCCCCTCGTACATCCTCGCCTATCCAGCTGTTATCCGCCGCGCATAGGCGCCGTTCCCCTGCGAAAGGCCTGCCAAACCGTTCATCCCCGCTTTTTTTCGGCATTTTTCGCCCCATCCGTTGCACGAAACGCGCCCGGGTGCTATACTATATAGCTGGAAAGAACTACTTTTATATATACGGAGGCAGAGTATGAGCAACGTTCACGTTCTGAATCATCCCCTGATCCAGCATAAGCTGACGATCATGCGCAAGAAGGAAACCGGTTCCAAGGACTTCCGCCAGCTGCTGGACGAGATCGCCATGCTGATGGGCTACGAGGTCACTCGCGATCTGCCGCTGGAAGATGTCGAGATCGAGACCCCCCTGTGCAAGTGCACCATGCAGACTCTGGCCGGCAAGAAGCTGGGCATCGTGCCGATCCTGCGCGCGGGCCTTGGCATGGTAGACGGCCTGCTCAAGCTGGTTCCGGCGGCAAGAGTCGGTCATATCGGCCTCTATCGCGATCCGGCCACCCTCAAGCCCGTGGAATACTACTGCAAGCTGCCCACCGACGCGCAGAACAGGCTGCTCATCGTGTGCGATCCGATGCTGGCCACCGGCGGCAGCGCCATTGCAGCCATCCAGTTCCTGAAGGACCGCGGCTGCTCCTCCATCCGCCTGATGTGCCTGCTGGGCGCGCCCGAGGGCATCAAGGCCGTGCAGGAAGCGCATCCGGACGTGGATATCTACATCTCCGCCGTGGACAGCCACCTCAACGACCACGGCTATATCGTCCCCGGCCTGGGCGACGCGGGCGACCGCATCTTCGGCACCCTGTAAGAGATATGGCGGGGGCTCTGCCCCCTGCACCCCTGCTTAAGGGACATTGTCCCTTAAGAATCCCATGTATTGGGGCATATAGTTATACCATGCGGGACTGCCGCGAAAAAGCGCAGTCCCGCTTTTTTACAAATCACAAGCATAGCGAACGCCATAGGCGTTGCGCAGGTCGGTTGGGTCTTAAAAAACACGCCGGCATTCTTACAACACATGCGCGGGAGGAAACAGGAGTATGGATTGGCTCAAAGTAACCGTTCTGACCACCACGGAAGGCTCCGAGGCGGTCTCTCAGGCGCTGATCGACTGCGGTGCGTTCGGCGGCACGCAGATCGAAGACAAGCGCGATTTTGACGAAGAACACAGGCCCGCCGGCATGTGGGATATCATGGACGCGTCCATCGCCGCAAAAATGCGCGACGACGTGTGC
>JAFQGN010000221.1 GCA_017398245.1 Clostridia bacterium
CGCTCCCTGAAAAGAAACCAATTTGGGGTTAATCTACTCTATCTAAAGGATCAGCGGCAGAAAATGTCTGTCGGCACTGCCGGCCTTTCGAAAAAGAAAAGGGGTTCTCGCGCTCTCCTCAAAAGAAATCTGTTCAGGGTTCGTCTGCATATCGAAAGGTTCGGCAGCTCATGTCTGTCGGCACAGCCGTCCTTTTGAAAAAGAAAGACCCCTCTCGCGCTCTCCCCAAAGAAACCAATTTTAGGGTTACTCTGTTCTATCGAAAGGATCTGCGGCAGCAAATGTCTGTCGGCACAGCCGCCCGCCCGTGTTATCCCTCTTCCTGCAGGTGCGGGCCTTACGCCCGCCCGCAAAACACACCGCCCGTCTCAAGCCGCCGCCTGCACAGGCGCGCAGAGAAAATATCCTCGCGCAAAGGCGCTGGCTTGCGCACCGCGTATTTTGCCGGTTGAATGTCCATTTTTGCCAGATGTGTTAATTCTTCGGAATACACAGAAAATTGGTGCAGTTTGGGGCGGGCTGTGATATAATGGAATACAGCCCGATAAGAAACGGCTCCTGGCATACCGCATCCCTTCGGTTGGGTTCCCTACCGCATCAGGACGGCTTCCAGACGCTATACTTCGTGTTAGGGCACTCACATTTTAGGAGGGCATTACCCATGTTTCAGGACAAGACCCTGACCTGCCGCGAGTGCGGCGCCGAGTTCGTGTTCACCGCTTCCGAACAGCAGTTCTATGCCGACAAGGGCTTCCAGAATGAGCCCGGCCGCTGCCCCAGCTGCCGCGCTGCCCGTCGCGCCCAGAACGGCCAGAACAATCGCTCTGATCGTCCGATGTACGACGTCATCTGCGACGGTTGCGGCCGCACCACTCAGGTCCCCTTCCAGCCCCGCGGTGACCGTCCGGTCTACTGCCGCGAGTGCTTCGACAAGCAGCGTCAGTCTCGCTATTAATTAGCACAAAAAAAGCGCCTTCGGATCTCTCCGAAGGCGCTTTTCTTTTTGCGCAGCGCAACGGCGCGCGAATGCCGCTGCAGCATGCAAAAAAAGACGAAAGCGGCGAAGCAGCGCCGGACAAAAAAAAGCACCTCTTTTCAAAGGAAGAGAGGCGCTTTTGCCGTTATTCGGAAACCTTTTTATACAGCTGGTAGCGGGCTTCTTTGTTCCAGAGCTTGAGCAGCCCGTTTTCGAGCAGGTATACCTCGTAATCGTCATACTGACCGCTGTCGCCGTAATGCTCGCGAATGGTGCACACCGTGCCGAGACCTTCCACCTCTTGGATCGACCAGGTGAGGCGGTTAGCGGCATAGCCCTTTTCGGAGTTGGATTTGCGGGAGACCTCTCCGCTGGCATCGAGAACGAAGGTGAGTGCTTCCTTCAGAGCTTCTTCGGTGTACGGGGTGTCCAGATCGTACGCGTCGATCAGATCCCACCGGCCGGTAAACGCATCGGCGGGAACGTTGGCCTGCACATCGGGCGTGCGCCGGAAATAGAGCGCCGCGCCCCGATCCTCTGCAAAGAGAAGGCCATCGGCAAAGGTGAAGGCGATGGGCTTTCCGTCGGCGTCGATCGTGCAGGAGCCTTCATCGCCGCTCCATGTGGCCGAAAGAGTCTGGCCGAAGACGCGCACGACAGCAGATCCGCCTTCGCGCAGAACGATAGTCATATCCTGCTTCAAAGCGGACAAGGGCATAGTCTGGTCTCCCTGCTTGGCAAAGGCGAGGCTCCATGTGCCGCAGAGTGTGGAATGGCGGGCGAGCGTCACGCGCTTGCCTTCGTTCTCCTGCGAAACGAGCGCGCCGGAAGCGTTCAGGGCATAGACGGTATCGCCAATAGAGACGCCGCCTTCAACAGCTTGCCATGCGGCGGTCTCGTCCATATTCTTCATGACAGAGCGAATGCGCGCCGTGCCGTCGGGCTCAAGGGTCGCTGTCCAGTCGGGGATGCCGGCTTCGACGCCGGAGAGGCTGCGGCCGTCCACATCAGCCGTGATCAGAGACCATGCGCCGGTGTAATCGAAAGGTTCGGCCGGTTCGGCGAAGGCGGCGCTGCAGGAAAACACAGCAACCATGCAGAGAAAAACGGAAAGCAGTTTTTTCATACGGAGCATCTCCTTTACTCGGCCATTTGCTTGGTAAAGTACAGTGCGGTGTCGGATTCGTCGACCAGTTCGATGCGGCCGTCCTCCAGAAGGAAGAGGGTGAAGCGGTCCACAAATTCGCCCGATCCGGTGGTTTCGATCAGGTTGAACTGCGTGCCGAGGCCTTCAAGTTCGCCGGTGAGGGTGCACTGGGCGACGAGCTCGACCCTCTCTGTATCGGACCAGCGGCAGGTTTTTCCGGTCAGGTCTTCGCCAAGCTCTATACTGGCAGAAAAACCGGTCAGCCCGATGGCCTCTTCCTGCGTGTAGGCAGTGCCGTGTCCGTAGACCTCGGTCATGACCCATGTGCCGACGAGCTCGGCCTCGGCAACGTTTGCGCGCAGAGGAAGATCGCGTCCAAAGATAAGAGAGCGGCCCATGACGCTGAGGGTGATGGTATCCTCGCCCGCGCTGAGGGGGAGTTCGCCAAAGTCGGCGTCGGAAATGGCGAGGCCGGATTCGGTTTCGGTCCAAGTGCCGGAAACGTGCAGGCCGTTATTGAGCATGCCGTAGGTGCCGTCCGCGTTCAGCAGCAAGGTGACATAGGCGCCGAACTGCTGCATAGGGATCGACTGTCCGTTGTATTCCACGCTGTGGCAGGTCCATCTTCCTGCATAGCCGGACTGCGCGGTTTCGGCTGCTGCGCAGCACAGGAGCATGGCGAGGGCGAGCAGAAAAGAGAGCAGCTTTTTCATGTGTAACGCTTCCTTTCGGGTCAGAATAGCCAAGATGCCCTTGTCTTTGCGCGACGAAGGGCATCGGAACGATAATGAGGATATTAAGCTGGAAGCAGATCATTCGCCCTCGGGAGAGGGATTGGGCTGGCCCTCGCCGCTCTTTTTGTGGCGGTTGCGGCCGCCGCGCCTCCTGCGGCGACGGGGCGCGCCGCCTTCGCGCGGCTCGCCTTCTTCGGCGGGTTCGAAGGGTTCCGGCTCGGCCGGTTCTGCCGGCGCGGGCTCGGGCTCTTCCACCGGGGCCTGAGCGGCGGCTGCGGCTTCCGCCTCGGCCAGCTGGTGCTGCTTGGGCTTGCGTCCGCTGCGGCCGCGCGGAGAACGCCTGCGCGGCGCTTCTTCCTGCACAGGCTCGGCCTGCGCCGCCTCTTCGACGGGCGCGGGCTCTTCGGCTGCAGGCTCGGCGGGCTTCACGACCGGCTCTTCGGGCTCTTCCACCTTTTTGGGCGGCTGCTTGCCGGGACGATAGACGTCGTCGACATTGAATTCGCGGATATCGTAGGAATCGTCATTGTTGCGGATGCGCACGCGTACCTTTTCGCGGATGACGAAAATTTCGGACACGGTGCCGGGGCCGTCGGGCGTGATGACCTCGGAGCCGACCTTGGGGATCTTCTTGAGCATCTGTTCGTAGAAATCCTGCTCGTAGCGCAGGCAGCACATGAGCCTGCCGCACTGGCCGGAGATCTTGACCGGGTTGAGCGAGAGGTTCTGCTCCTTGGCCATTTTGATGGAAAGGGGCTGGAAATCGCCCAGGAAAGCGGCGCAGCAGATGGGCCTGCCGCACGCGCCCAGGCCGCCGAGCATTTTGGCTTCGTCTCGCACGCCGATCTGGCGAAGCTCAATGCGCATTTTGAAGATGGACGCGAGATCCTTGACCAGTTCGCGGAAATCGACGCGGCCATCGGCGGTGAAATAGAAGATGATCTTGGAATTGTCGAAGGTATATTCGACATCGACCAGCTTCATATCCAGCTTATGGGCGCGGATACGCTCCTGACAGATGGGAAAGGCTTCTTTTTCCTTCTGGGAGTTGATCTCCGCGCGCTGCACGTCTTCGGCCAGAGCGGCGCGGATGACCTTTTTGAGCGGCTGGACGATCTGATCGTCCGTGACTTCGCGCGCGCTGGTCACGACTTCGCCCAGCTCAAGGCCACGAGTGGTTTCCACCACCACGTACTCGCCGGGCCTGGGCCATACGTCGCTCGGGTCGAAATAGTATACTTTTCCGGCCTTTTTGAACCGGACGCCGATTACCGTTATCATGAATGTTTCCTTCCGCGGCGATGCTTTGCGCCGCAACGACAGATTTATTTTTTGCCCGCATACAGGCCGATTATGCCTGTTCGATATGCATGAGGAGTTTTTCCAGCGCGTATTGCCATGTCACATTGCTGCGCAGCATGCGGCGGGCATGCATGACCGCTTCGATCAGCGAAGCGCCCTTGCCGTCGCCCTCGCGCATCAGGCCGCGGCCGATGGTCTCGAAACAGTCGAGAACCTCTCGCGCGGTTTCTTTTTCCGCCTTGATGCAGCCGGACGCCGCAGCGACGCCCTTGCCGGAGGAGGCGGTTTCATACGCCTTTTGCACGGCTATGGACAGATCGAGCAGCTTTTCGTCCTGCATGCATTTCAGCGCGCGGCCAAGGCTGCCCTCGCAATAGCGGGCGATCCACTGTGCGTCGGCCGGTTTCGCGCCTTTTTGGATGAGCTCCTGCGCCAGCCGGTCTTCATCCATGGGAGAGAAGCGCACGGTCTGGCTGCGGGAGATGACCGTGGGCAAAAGGGAGTTCACGCTGGTGGTGCAGAGGATAAAGACCGTGTTTTCCGGCGGCTCCTCCAGCGTTTTGAGCAGCGCGTTCTGCCCGGGGAGGCCGAGCAGATCGGCCTGATCGACCAGAACCACGCGGCGGCCCCCGCTGAAGGCTTTATCGGAAAGATTGGCGATGAGCTCGCGCACGCTGTCGACGGGGATCTGCGTTTTCCCCTCGGGCACGCTGAGCGAATACACGTCCGGGTGGCCTTCCTGAAACTGCAGACAGCCCGGACACTTGCCGCAGGGCCGATCGGTCTGACCGGCCTGACAGAACAGTGCCTGGGCGCATGTGCGTGCCATAGTCTTTTTACCGGTGCCTTCCGGCCCGGCGAAGATATAGGCATGATAAACCCGCCCTGATCCGAACGTGCTGCGCAGATGCGAGATCAGGGCGGGCCTCGCTATGAATTCATCGAAACGCAAGGGGAGATACCATTACATTTTGACGAACTGTTCGACATTGAGGACGAAGACCGTGGCGCCGCCCACCATGACCTCGATGGGATAGGGGACGTACACGCCGGTCGCGCCGCCTGCAGTCGGAGTCGGAGAGGTGGCGATCTGCTTGCGGCTCTTGCACACCTTTTCGATGATATGCATGGCGCCGTCAAACTTTTCGTCATCTACGCCGAGGAGGAGGGTGGTGTTGCCCGCGCGCAGGAAGCCGCCGGTGGTGGCCAGCTTCGTGACGCTGTAGCCCTCGTTCATCAGATTGCTGACCAGACGGGAAGCATCCTCATCCTGTACAATCGCGATGATCAGTTTCATTGAAAAACCCCCTTTTCAGAGTAAATCTCCTGAGCATAGTATACGCTATCTTAACCGAAAAATCAAGAATTTTCTGCGGGGCGGGCAGTGCCCGCCGCCATTCGCTTCCGCCGATCCTGTCTTATGAAATCCCATGCCCAATACAGTTTCTTTTTAGAGGGGTTCTGGGAGACCTTTTTCTTTTCCCAAAGGCGGGCAGTGCCCGCTAACATTCGCTTCCGCCGATCCTTACAATAGAACAGTTTAACCCTTAATTTGGTTTCTTTTCAGGAGAGCGCGAGAGGGGCCTTTCTTTTCCTAAAGGCAGGCAGTGCCCGCTAACATTCGCTTCCGCCGATCCTTACAACAGAACAGTTTAACCCTTAATTTGGTTTCTTTTCAGGAGAGCGCGAGAACCCCTTTTCTTTTCCCAAAGAAAAGGGGTTCTCGCAAAAACTCTCTCCCGCGTCACCCTCAGCGCAGCAGGAAAGTTTTGATCTCGTACGGCTTGATATCGAACACCAGCTCGCGCCCGCTCAGCTGAGCCGCCTCCATGGGCTGCTCCAGCAGATTGGCGATCTCCGCCTGCTCCGGCGCATAGCCCAGGCGCACGCGCACGCCGCTCACCCTGCGGCCGAAGCACTCATATACGCGCAGCACGATCCCGTCGCCGTCCATCTGCTGCTTCACAGTCTCGATGACCACGTTCGGCTGATCGCACGCCGCAAACGCAGAAACACTCTCACCGCCATTATTCGCCGCCGCAAGGACCGGCACGTTCAGCCTGTAGGCCATCTCCGGCACATTGCACTCGCGCCAGCCGCCGTCGTGCGGCATGATGGAATAGGTGAACCTGTGCTCGCCGATATCAGCGTTCGGGTTCGGATACGTCGAAGACTTCAAAAGCGTCAGCGCGATGCCGTTCTCGTCCGCGCTGTGGCCGTACTTGCAGTCGTTAAGCAGCGCAAAGCCAAACGCGTCTTCGGAAACGTCGGCCCACTTGTGCGCGCACACTTCAAAGCGCGCGGCGTCCCAGGAGGTGTTCGCGTGCGTCGGCCTCTTCACATTGCCGAACTGCACGTCGTACGTCGCCTCGTTGTGGAAAATATCCACCGGGAAATGCGCCTTGAGCAGGCCGTGGTCCTCGTGCCAGTCTACCTTCGTGTCAAAGTCGACGCGCTCCAGATCCTGATACACGATGATATCCTGCTCGATCGCGCTCTGGCCGTAGCTCCACTTGCAGCGGATCACCGCGCACACTGGGCCCACCGAGACCAGCTCGCAGCTCTCGAGCCTGTCCACATCCCACTTCTTGCAGTCGTAATAAATGTTCATGTCCCACGCGTCGTGCTGGTGCGGCCTGTTTTCGTACACCACCATGCGGTTGAGCGCCTCTCCCTCGCGCACAAGCTGCCTGCCGCTGATCTTTTCCACCAGCGAAACGATGCGCATGCTCTCGTCGAACGATCCGGAGAAGAACGGGGTCTCAAAGCCGGTCGTGTCCGCATCCACCCAGTCGCGGTACTCGTCCTCTTCCACAAACCAGAAGGGAGTCGCGCCCATGGGCTTGAGCCCGCCGACATACGCGCAGCAGCGCGCGTGGTCGTCATGCAGGCCCTGCACGCGCTGTACGGGATAGGTCTCGCCGTTTTCGTCGCGCAGCGCCTGAACGCTTTCGGGCGCGTCGAACCAGACCACGTCCTCGCGCTCAAAGCCCAGCGTATTGAAAAACACGATGTCGCCCTTCGCGTTTTCGGCAAGAGCGTCCGCCGCCCTCTTGGTCAGCTCGGCGATCTTCGCGCCCATGCGCGCGTACATCTCGTCCGAATCCTGATACACCTTTTCGATGGAGGAGCCGGGCAGGATATCGTGGAACTGCAGCGTGAGCGTGTCCTGCCAGATCGCGTGCAGTTCCTCCGCCGGATAGGGCAGCCCCTTTTCGATATAGGCCATGGAGGAGAGCAGCTCGCAATCGCGCAGGGCGAGCTCGGTCTTGCGGTTGTTGCGCTTGTTTTTGGCAATGGCGGTGTACGTTCCGCGGTGATATTCCAGATACAGCTCGCCGCTCCACTTGGGCAGCTTGGCATCTCCCTTCACGCGCTTTTCCAGCTCTTCAAAGAAGGGCCTGGAATGCTGCTGACGGAACACCGGCGTCGCAGGCAGGGGCGTTTCCATGCGCCTGCCGTTTTCCAGCATCCAGTCGGTTGGACCGCCGCCGCCGTCGCCGTAGCCGTAGGAGACCAGGAAATGATCGTCCAGCGTCTTCTGCTGGAAACGCTTCCATCCGCCCTGATACTGCGAAGGCTTCACCATGGAATTATACGTCGTAAAATGCTGCAAAGAGCCGTGGTTTCCGTCGTGCAGTTCGCGCGTGGGCGTAAAGTGGGTCAGCATTTCGGTGCCGTCCAGTCCCTTCCACATGAACGTGTCGTACGGATACAGATTGTATTCCGACCAGCTCAGCTTGCTCGTCATGAAATAGTCGATCCCGCTCAGCTTGCAGATCTGCGGCAGCGCCGCGCTGTAGCCGAACACGTCCGGCAGCCACAGGATGCGGCTGGGCTTGCCGAATTCCTTCGTGAAGAATTCCTGCCCGTGCATAAACTGCCTTACGAGAGATTCACCGCCGGAAAGATTGCAGTCCGCCTCGACCCACATGCCGCCCTCGGGCTCCCAGCGGCCTTCCTCAATGCGCTGCTTGATCCGTTCATACAGCTCCGGCCTGTCTTCCTTCACAAAGCTGTACAGCACCGGCTGGCTGGACATGAACTTGTATTCCGGGTACCTCTCCATCAGCTTGAGCACCGTGGAGAACGAGCGCATGGCCTTATAGCGGGTCTGATACAGATCCCACAGCCATGCCACGTCGATATGCGTGTGGCCCACGCTCTCGCCGTACGCCACCGGCGGCAGGTCCGCCCTCGCCTCGTAATATTCCTTTTTCAGATATTCGCGCGCCGCCTGCACGCCCGCGTCGTATTCAGCGCTGGGCCATACGCGCAGATCGAGCAGATCACACGCGGCGGAGAGCGCATAGAACGTGCGCTCGCGGTCACGGTCTCCCTCGGGCACAAGGTTCGCCGCCTCCAGCGGAACCGCCAGGTCGAAGATCAGGCCGATGGTCTGCGCGTCCTCGTCGGCGATGCACACGTCAAACCTCGGCGGCAGCTGATCGGGCTTGGAAAGGGGCGTGTAGCCCTCGCACAGCACTTCATATACCTTGCCGTGCTCCGGAGTTTCGGAAAGCACGAGCGAGGTGTGCTTGGTGTCGAACGCCTGTTCGATCCTGCCGTTCACACTCACGATGAACTGCGGGTTTACGGCTTCCCATTCAGCCTCGCGTCCCGTGCGCAGGCGGATCGTCGTGCGCCCTTCAAAGCTCTCCGGCACAATAGCGGTAAAGCGGAAATCCACCCATTCGTCGGTAATTCCCCACTCCGCGCCGTTTGTGAACTTCTGCCATTCTTCCTGTCCGCGCACTCGGTATTCCAGATTCTGCACCTGCGCCCTGCGCCTGATCGTGCGTTCTTCCAGCACGGTGATAATCTGCTGTACCCTGTGCTGCAGCATATGCATCTGCATGTCTTTTCCCCCTTGTGTTTTTATTGCGCTTTGGTATCAGTATAAGGCCTCAAAAGCCCCCCGTCAACGCGATTTTTCCTCCGCGCCCAACCGCCTGTCGCGACCAGCGCGGCCAGCCCCACCGCCGCATACACCGCCGCCCCGAACACGTCTGCCTCCCCCGGAATTTCCGGCAATGGGATCTCCCCCGCCCGCAGCATCAGCGCCGTCAGCCCTGCCGAAAGCGCCCCATGCAATATCTTCGGCCCAAGCAGCGTCCGCACCCGCAGCCCCGAAGCCTGCGCGTTCTGCATCAGCACGCACACGCCCCCAAAGCCCGTGCACAGGCTCAGCAAAACCATTTTCACCTCCCGGGAAAGCTCCGCCTCCGCCAGCGCAGCCGCCCCTCCGGAAATCTCGCACACCGGCGCAAACACCCATTCCGGCATCCACCGCCCCAGCCGCTGTTCCGCCAGCGCGCACAGCACCGAAAACACCACCATCCAGCACAAAACCCGCCCCATGTTCGCCATCGCGCGCGCAAAAATATCCTGCCGCGCCGCCTCGCCCCTGTTCTCGGGCAGAACGTCTCCCGGCTCCCACTTGCGCAGAAGTATGCCTCCCATCAAGACCGCGCCGATATGCGAAGCGAACAGCATCCCGCCCGCCTGCGCGTCGCCAAGATACCCGCTGCCCACTGCCGTGATCAGAAACGCCGGGCTCAGCCCCGAGGCCAGCCCGCACATCCGCGCATATTCCCCCGCGTGCATGCCCTCTCCCGCCGCCGCACACGCCGCGCACCCCGCCGGAGACCCCGCGATCCACCCGCAGATCACCGCGCCCGCCCCTCTGCCCGGCACGCGGAACAGCGCCGGGAACACGCGCCCGAACACAGCCGAAAACACCTCCTGTGCGTCCGGCCCCGTCAGATACGGCGCAAGCAGAAAGAACGGCAGCATCGCCGGCAAAAAACTCTTCCAGAACCCGTACACCGCACTCTGCGCCGCCGCAAGGCTCTCCGTGCTGCCCAACAGCAAAATTCCCGCCGCAAAAACGGCCGCCCCGGTTTTGATTTTCGTCATCTTCATGTGGTAAGATATGTCCGTAAAGGAGGGGATATTTCGTGCGCAGACCCAAAATCGGCCTTGTTCTCGGCAGCGGCGCATTCCGCGGCCTTGCGCATATCGGCGTTTTGCAGGTGCTTGAGGAAAATAGGATCCCCGTCGACCTGCTCTCCGGCTGCTCCATCGGCTCTCTCGTCGGCGGCGCATACTGCGCCGGCCTCACTCCCGCCGAGCTTGAACATCTCGCCCTCAACTTCGCCGATCACCAGTATTACGATCTCGTCCCCCCGCGCCAGGGCTTCCTCAAGGGCCACAAGCTCCAGTCCCTCGCGCAGGAGCTCA
>JAFQGN010000222.1 GCA_017398245.1 Clostridia bacterium
ACCCCTTTCTTTTCCTAAAGAAAGGGGTTCCCCGCCGTTCCCCACAGCTCAGTACGCCATGGTGGTGGCGAGCGTTTCGTTGACCTGCGTGGTATCGATGCGGCTGTACTGCACAACGATGGGCGTGTTGGAGACGACCAGCGCGGCATAGGGCTTGCCCATGGGCACATGGTTGCCGTTTTCGTCCAGCAGCTTGTCCATGCGCACGTGATGCGTCCTGCGCGCGCCGCACTCGGCGTGGAAGCCGGTCATGGGCTCGCAGTCTTCAAAATACAGGGTGATATCGATCTTCGCGTCCACATCGCCCGCGTTGAGCACGCAGATGGCCTCGTGGCTCACATAATGTCCCTCCGTGGTGATCTCCGGCCAGTAGCAGTCTGCAATCAGCCATTCATTCTTGCCGTACATAATTCCGTACCTCCTATTTTTGTGTATGTTTACAGGATCATCGGCTCGCGGTGCATCTGGTTCAGGGTAATCGCGCCGTCCTCGGTAATGGCGACGAGATCCTCGATGCGCACGCCGAACTTGCCCTTGAGATAGATGCCCGGTTCCACAGAGAAGACCATGCCCGGCATGGCGATCTGCTTGCTGGTGGCGGAAACATCCGGCGGCTCGTGCACTTCCAGACCAATGCCGTGGCCCGTGCGGTGCAGGAAATATTCGCCGTAGCCGGCCTTAGCGATCACGTCGCGCGCAGCCTTGTCGATCTCGCACAGCGGCACGCCGGGCTTCGCGGCGGCGCGGCCGGCCTCGTTCGCGGCGCGCACGAGGTCATATACCCTCTTCTGCTCATCCGTCATGCCGCCCATAAAGCAGGTGCGGGTCATGTCGGAGCAGTAGCCGTTCAGCAAGAGACCCACGTCCATGATCACGGCGTCGCCCTTCTTGAGCTCCACTTCGGCGGTGTCGTGGTGCGGCTCTGCTGCACCGGGGCCGAAGCAGATCAGCGCCGGGAAAGAGCAGCCGGAAGCGCCCTGCTCCTTCGCGCAGGCCAAGTAGCGCGCCGCAGCGTCGGTCTCCTTTTCGCCGAGGGTCATGCCCATGAGCGCCTTTTCCGTGGCCCTGTCGTTGGCCAGAGAGCTCAGGCGCATTTTTTCGATCTCGTCGGCCGTCTTGAGCATGCGCGCGTCGTCCACCGGCGCGCTGCCCAGCGCCAGCTTCACGTCCGGGCGCATGTCCATCAGGCGCACGGCAAAGCCGCTGGGCCAAACCTTGTCCACGCCCAGCTTGCCGGGCTTGATGTCCTTTTCCAGCACGGCGATGCAGTCGTCCGTGTCGTCGTGCTCCACAAGCTCAAAATCCGCGCCCTTTTCCAGCGCAAACAGGCGGTTGCCGTGCAGCGTGACCTGCCCGTTGCTGTTCAGCAGCAGCGCGCACAGCCTCTCGCCGGGGCCGACGCCCAGCCCGGTCAGATATTTGATGGACGCGGGCGCGCTGACCAGAATCTGATCCAGCCCGGCCTTTTCCATGTTGGAAAGCACCTTTGCGATGCGGTCGTTCATTGTTCTGCCTCCTTTTTGCACATCAAAACGTGGAAGCCGCTGCCGCGGTCCAGCGTTTCGCAGTTGCCGAATTCGTTTTTGAGCATCTTTTTCGCCGAATCCGCGCCCTGCTTCACGCGGATAACGATGTACAGCGCACCGGAATCGGTCAGCCGCGCCATGGATTCGCGGAACATGCGGTAGATGTTCTCCTTGCCGGTGCGAATGGGCGGATTGAGCGCGATCGCGTCAAACAGTCCGTCCACAGATTCGAGCGCGTCGCCGGAAACCGCCTTCGCATTGCCGATGCCGTTGCGCTGCAGGTTTTTTGCGGCGAGGGCAGCCGCGCGTTCGTTGATATCGGTCAGCTGAAATTCGGCCTCCGGGCAGCCTTTTGCCCAGATGGTGCCCACCGGCCCCCATCCGCAGCCCAGGTCCAGCCCCCGCTGGCCTGCGCCCAGATGTGGCAGGTTTTCGATCAGCAGGCGGCTGCCGGTGTCGAGGTCGTCTTTGGAGAACACGCCGGAATCGGTCGTGAAAGGGAAGGTATGGCCGCCGAATGCGATCTCGATCTCCCTCGGGCGGGATTCGCTCGCCGGCGCGGCGGTGAAATATTGGTCTGGCACAGGGCCACCTCCTCGTGCTGCGCTATGGGGAGACGTCAGGGGGCGCTGCCCCCTGAACCCATGCTTGGGGGAATGATTCCCCCAAGGCCCCTCCATATTGGGGTTGGTCTATACGTTTCGGGCTTCTGCATTCCTTGCATAGGACAGCTGTCACCCAATTGATTTCTTTTAGGAGGGTGCGGGAACCCTTTTCTTTTTCCAAAGAAAAGGGTTCCCGCCAATACCTCGTTACTCCTATCATACCACGAAAAGCGCGGGCGCGGAAGAGGGAAAATTGGTGTATTAAAGCTGTGTTGAGATTCGTTTCGGGCCGTCCGAAATGTGCAGAAATGTGGTATAATATAATGTAGGAAAGATATGCCCACCAATGGATTTGGAGGATAGAAATGCAAACCGAAAACCATTACGATGCAAGTGAAATACAGGTACTGGAAGGCCTCGAAGCGGTGCGCCGCCGTCCGGGCATGTACATCGGCTCGACGGACGAGCGCGGCCTTCACCACCTGGTATATGAAATTGTCGACAACGCCGTAGACGAGGCGCTGGCCGGCTTCTGCACGCATATTCAGGTGCGCCTGCAGGCCGACGGCTCTGTTTCCGTGGAAGATAACGGCCGCGGCTTCCCGGTCGATATCCACCCGAAGATCGGCCGTCCTGCGGTCGAAGTCTGCATGACCATTCTGCACGCCGGCGGCAAGTTCGGCGGTGGGGGCTACAAGGTCTCCGGCGGCCTGCACGGCGTAGGCGCGTCCGTCGTAAACGCGCTGTCCAAGCGGCTGAAGGTCACCGTGCAGAAGGACGGCAAGGTCTATCAGCAGGAATACGAGCGCGGACAGGTCTGCTATGACCTGAAGACCATCGGCGAAACGGACAAGAGCGGCACTCTTGTGCAGTTCTGGCCCGATGTGAAGACCGGCGAAAATCCCGAGCCCGGCATCTTCGAAACCGGCAATTTCAATTTTGAAACGCTCTATGCGCGCCTGCGCGAAATGGCCTTCCTGAACAAGGGCCTGCGCATCACCATTACCGACGAGCGCGGCGAAGAGCCCCAGCAGAAGGACTATTGCTACGAAGGCGGCATCGTCTCCTTCGTGGAAGACCTCAACCGCAATAAGACCCCCCTGTTCGATAAGCCCATTTATATCGAAGGCGAAAAGGACGGCTCCACGGTTGAAGTCGCGTTCCAGTGGAACGACGGCTATAACGAGAGCGTCTTCTCCTTCGCCAATAATATCCATACGCCCGAAGGCGGCACCCACCTGCAGGGCTTCCGCAGCGCGCTCACCCGCGTGATGAACGATTACGGCCGCAAGTCCGGCATGATGAAGGCGGCGGACCCGAACCTTTCCGGCGAGGATATCCGCGAAGGCCTCACGGCCATCGTCTCCGTCAAGCTGGAGGAGCCGCAGTTCGAAGGCCAGACCAAGACCAAACTGGGCTCGAGCGAAATGCGCCCCATGGTGGAAGGCCTCGTCTCCTCCAAGCTGGAAACCTTCTTCCAGGAAACTCCCGGCATCGCCAAGACGGTTCTGGACAAGTGCCTGCAGGCCCAGCGTGCGCGTGAAGCCGCCCGCAAGGCCCGCGAGCTGGCCCGCCGCAAAACTGCGCTGGAATCCGCCTCGCTGCCCGGAAAACTTGCCGACTGCACCGAGCGCGACCCCAGCAAGTGCGAAATTTTCCTCGTTGAGGGCGATTCCGCAGGCGGCAGCGCCAAGACGGGGCGCGATCGCTTCTTCCAGGCCATTTTGCCCCTGCGCGGCAAGATCCTGAACGTCGAAAAGACCCGCAAGGACCGCATGCTCGCCAACGACGAGATCAAGGCCATGATCACGGCCTTCGGCGGCGGCTTCGACGATCAGTTCGATACCTCCAAGCTGCGCTACCACCGTATCGTCTGCATGACAGACGCCGACGTGGACGGCAGCCATATCCGCATCCTGCTGCTCACCTTCTTCTATCGCCACATGCGCCCGCTTATCGACGAGGGCTATGTCTACATCGCTCAGCCGCCGCTGTATAAAGTCACGCGCGGCAAGACGGAGAAATACCTCTACGACGACGCGGCCCTGCAGGCGTATCTGGCCGAGCTCGGCCCGGACGCAAAGCCCGATATCCAGCGCTACAAAGGCCTTGGCGAAATGAGCTCCGAGCAGCTGTGGGAGACCACCATGAACCCGGAAACGCGCAGCATGTTCCGCGTCACGGTCAAGGACGCCATCGAGGCCGACCAGCTGTTCACCCTTCTCATGGGCGATCAGGTCGAACCCCGGCGCGATTTCATCGAAAAGAACGCAAAACTCGTGGCCGATCTGGATATCTGATGAGTCGTGTTCTTTGTCAGTAAAAAACCGCGTTTGATACGAATTTAAGGAGGCAAAACCATTGCCGGACAATAACAACATTGGCAACCTTACGCCGATCAACCTGGAGGACGAGCTGCAAAAGTCGTTCATCAGTTATGCCATGGCGGTCATCGTCAGCCGCGCCCTGCCGGACGTGCGCGACGGTCTCAAGCCTGTGCACAGGCGTATCCTCTATTCCATGACCGAGCTGGGCGTCACGCCGGACAAGCCCTTCCGCAAGTCCGCGCGTATCGTCGGCGACGTCCTTGGTAAATACCATCCCCATGGCGATACCGCTGTCTACGACGCCATGGTCCGCCTTGCACAGCCCTTCTCCACGCGCGGCCTGCTCGTGGAAGGCCAGGGCAACTTCGGCTCTGTGGACGGCGACGGCGCGGCCGCTATGCGTTATACCGAAGCCCGCCTTTCCAAGCTGGCGATGGAGCTTGTGCGCGATCTTGATAAAGAAACGGTCGATTTCTACCCGAACTTTGACGAATCGCTCATGCAGCCCTCCGTCATGCCCAGCCGTTTCCCGAACCTGCTGGTCAACGGCTCCAACGGCATCGCCGTCGGCATGGCCACGAACATCCCGCCGCATAACCTCGGCGAGGTCATCGACGGCTGTATCTATATGATCGACCATCCGGATTGCGAAGTGCGTGATCTGATGGAGTTCATCAAAGGTCCCGATTTCCCCACCGGCGGCATCATCATGGGCAAAAACGGCATCATGGAGGCCTATACCACCGGCCGCGGCCGCATC
>JAFQGN010000223.1 GCA_017398245.1 Clostridia bacterium
CTCGTTCGCGCCGTCCAGCAGGGCAGCTTCTTCCAGAGAATCCGGAATGCCCATGAAGAAGGTACGCATAACGATGAGGTTGTAGGTAGAGATGAGGTACGGCAGGAAGAACGCCCAGGGGGTGTCATAGATGCCAATCCAGCGGACGACGAAGAACATGGGGATGATACCGCCGGAGAAGAACATGGTGACCAGGATGAGCTTCATGCACAGGCCGCGGATGTAGAAGTACTTACGGGACACGCAGAAGGCAGCCAGCATGGTGACCACGAGGCTGGCGACGGTGCCGCCGACAACGTACATAATGGTGTTGCGGAAGCCGATCGGGATACCGATGTTCTTGGTCGCCAGAACGTAGCCGTTATAGGTCATGGGCTCCAGCGGCAGAAGCAGCGGCTTGGTGTTGGCCAGGATCGCCTTCGCATCAGAGAAGGAAGCGACCGCGGCGTACCAAAGCGGATAGATACAGATGACACAAAGGATGGACATGATGAAGTAGATCAGGAAATTGGCAATACGATCGCCAACGGAATTCTTGATCTGGTTTTCCTTCGTGATCTTTCCGGCTGCAATATTAGTCTTTGCCATTTTTTGCAACCTCCCTTACCACAGACTGCTCTCACTGACCTTCGAGGAAATCACGTTGGCCGAGACGAGCAGGATAATGTTGACAACAGAGTTCATCAGACCGACAGCCGTGGAGTAGGAGTACTGCATGCGGGTCAGACCCATGCGGTACACGTACGTGGAGATAACGTCAGCGGTCTCATAGATCATTTCGTTGTAGAGCAGGTAGATACGATCCCAGCCCAGGCTCATCAGAGAGCCGATGCGCATGATCAGCAGGATGATGATGGTCGGCGCGATACCCGGCAGGGTAACATGCCACATCTGCTGCCAGCGGTTGGCGCCGTCAACACGGGCGGCCTCGTACAGAGCGGCATCAATGCTGGTCAGCGCGGCGAAGAAGATGATGGAATCCCAGCCGAGCTCCTGCCAGATGTTCATGCAGATGTACAGAGTCTTGAAGTAGCCCTTGACGGAGAGGAGGTTGGTCTGCTGCACGCCAAAGGGAGCCAGCAGAGTGGTGATGATGCCGTTGGAGCGCACGAAGATGATCATCAGCGAGCAGACAACGACGGAAGAAACGAAGTGGGGCATGTAAGTGATGGTCTGCACGACCTTGCGGAACTTGACAGACTTACACTCGTTCAGGATCAGAGCGAACAGGATCGGCAGCGGGAACGCGAAGACCAGCATGCCGATATTAATCGTCAGGGTGTTCCTGATCAGGCGCCACAGATAGGCGGAGTTAATGAATTCCTGGAACTGAGCGAGACCGACCCATTCGGATCCAAAGATACCCTTCATGGGCTTGAAATCCTTGAACGCGATGATGATGCCGTACATCGGCCAGTAGTGGAAAATGATGTAGTAAGCGAGGACGGGCAGGAACATCAGGTACAGATACGGATGCTCCTTCATATTGCGGAGAAGGCGGCGATGCCAGCCGACCTTATCCTTATAACCCGCACGTACCGGCAGGTTATTTGCCTTAGTCTGACTCATAGGTATTCCTCCTACGCGAGATTTGCCTTTCTACCGATGGTGCCAGGACTCCCTGGCGCGATCGCGTATGAAAACTCTGCGCTTGCTCGCACGTCCATTTCCCGGATATCTCCATATCCGCAAACAGCCCGCTTTATTCAAGCAGGGCGATCTTTCGTTCTATAGGCGATATCCCCGAAATGGCCTCGCCGGCGTCGCCGGTGTTGTGCGCCTGCTTTCATGCGTAATCACGCCGGTTTGCGAAAGCCCCGGGGTCAAGCGCGGATGAATGCCGGGGTCCGGCAAAGCCGGACCCACGGCATCATTAGACTTTATGAAAAGTCCAACACTACTCTTCCGTTAAAATTAGCGGTTGTTGTAGCGATCAACAGCAGTCTGGGTGATTTCGATAGCGCGCTCGATGCCCATGTCATACAGGGTCTGGACGTGCTTGTCCCAGTTGGCGATATCTTCCTGACCGAAGACGATGTTGTTGATGACTTCGTAGATGTAGGTTTCCACGTCAGTCATGATAACGGTGCGCTCGGAAGCTTCTTCAGCGGTCAGAGTGATGGTGCTCGGGATGCGCTGACGATGCTCAACATCGTACATCTCGGTCCACTCTTCCCAGCACTGAGCGTTGCAGGGCTCGCCGTACTGCATGTACTCCATCTCAGAGGAATACTCGGTGGAGAGGCCCTGGATGGTGTAGATGTAGCGGATGGAGTTGTACTCGAGCTCGGGGTTGTTCAGGATGTACTCAGAGAACTGACGGGTGCCGTCCTCGTTGGTCCAGTGGATGTCAACGACCTGGCCGTCTTCACGATGCAGCTGATCGATGGCGGTTTCCGGACCGAAGACCATCAGCTCGACGCCCTCATAGGAGTAGAGGTAGTCCAGAGCCTTGAAGGTCTCGACGGGGTTCGGGTTGGTGGAGGAGATGCCGAAGTAGTTGCCGTTTTCGCCGTTGACGATCGGGGAGGCGAAGATGTTGTACTGTTCGCCGATGGACTCTTCGTCAGCAGCCAGAACGCTCATGCCGAGGAGGTTGAACTCTTCGCCAACAGCGGCCTTACCAACAGCAATGTTTTCCTGGGTTTCCCAGTTACCGAAAGCAACGACGCCGCCGCGGCCGGAGGTGACAACGGCTTCAGCATCGGAGTGGGTACGGGAGATGCAGTCGATGGAGATCAGGCCTTCGTTGTACCAGCCGTTGAGCAGCTTCAGCCATTCGACGTAGTTCGGATGCACCATGGAATAGGTGACCTTGCCCTCTTCGTCGAGCATCCAGGAGTTGGAGTTGACGCCCAGGTGAGAGGTCAGGAAGCCGTTGCCATAGATGTAGGAGGAGGAGAGCTTCTCGAAAACGAGCGGCTCTTCAACGCCCAGCTCCTTGAACGCGCGGAGCATATCGGTGAACTGACCGATGGTCTCCGGAACGTCCAGGCCAGCCTGGTCAAGCAGATCCTCGCGGACAACGAAGCCGGAGTGCTGCTGGCCCAGAACCGGAACGCGCTGGGAAGCGGCGCCGAAGCGGAACATGCCAGAGTCAGTCATGAAGTTCTTCATGGCCTGCTCGTCCCACATGTTGTGAGCTTCAGTCAGATAGTAGTAGCCGTACTTCTCGATGTAGGGGTTGAGGTCGAGGATAACGCCATCCTGGATAGCGCCTTCGACGTCACCGATGTAGTAATCGAAGCCAGAGACGAACACGTCCGGCAGGTCGCCAGAGGCGATAACGGTGTTGAAGAAAGAGCCGTCATCGTTCAGCGGCGGATGCACGAAGGTGAAATCCAGGCCGGTGCGGTTTTCCCATTCGATGATGGCGACGTGCTCATCATAGGACAGGTAAGCCTTTTCGTAGCCAGCTTCGGTGCCCAGGTAGATGGACAGCTGGGGGACGTTCTCAGCGCCCTCGATGGGCAGGCTGTACGCTTCCGGGATCGCCGGCAGAGCGGCGAGGCCATCGGCGAGACCGGCAACGCTCGTCAGAACGAGCATGGCGGCCAGCAGAAGAGAAACCAGAGTCTTCTTCATTGCGGTAACCTCCTAAAAATTTATGCTATAAAGGGTTGCCCCTTTTAGCCGGAAGGGAGGCCGCGGGGAAGACGCTTTGCATTCTGAATTCCTATTCAGAATGCAAACGCCCCGGGGCGTTTGCACGCTGCGTACGGGCATGAAAAGACCCGCCGCATAGAACATATATATTCTAATCGATAATCCCTCTTTTGTAAAGTAATTTTTTCATTCCTGTCAATATTTTTGGCAATTTGGACGATTTTTCCGCCGCTGTTTTTGCACCGTTCAAACACCTGTCTTTCATGCGCGGACACCTTTGTCACAATTGTGTTTTCAGACGGGCATAGCGAAAGAAAATATGTGGCAAATCTGTGGATTTGGTACACAGAAGGAAAATTCTATGTTATAATAACAGCATAAACGGAGACGCGCTGTCTTTTCCTTATTAATATAGCGTATTTCCGTTCAGCTCATTTTCCATGAGGAGGTCACCGTTCATGAAGTCCATCCGCGTTATTCTGGCCCTGCTCCTGGTCGCCTGCATGATGCTCGCCGCCGGCTGCGGTTCCGAACCCGCCCCGAAGGCCGATCCCACTCCGGCTCCCGTAGTGGAGGAGACCAAGAAGGAAGAAACCAAGACCGAAGCCAAGACTGAAGAGACCAAGACCGAGACGAAGACCGAAGAAACCAAGACCGAGGAAACGACGGAAGCCGCCGGCGGCGTGAAGCTGCAGACCGACTCCTCCGTTGCCAATATCACCGTTGTTGATACCGATTGGGTCGATCTGGTCTGCGGCGGCTACTATGTGCTGGCCAAGACCGCCGCCGACAACACCCTGACCGGCTGGGGCCGCAATTCCTTCGGCCAGGTCGGCTACGGCGTTGTGCGTGACGACACCATCCAGAATATCCAGCCCGTACTGCCCAAGACCGTCACCTTCGCTGCCGGCGAGCAGAACTCTGCCGCCATTACCGAAGACGGCACCATCTACATCTGGGGCGCGAGCCACTCCGGCCAGATCGGCGATGGCACCAACACCGGCTACATTTCCCCGACCATCATCAAGAACTATAACGAGACCGGCGATACCATCGTCTCCTTCGCCATGGGCCAGAACGTGATCTTCGCCCTGGCCGAGGACGGCACCCTCTATTGCACCGGCAAGAACGACGACAACCAGCTTGGCGCCCCTGGAAAGGTGCACAAGACCCCCGTTGTCGTGCTGGAAGACGTAGCTAAGATCGCCACCAACGGCACCTTCTCCATGGCCCTGAAGAAGGACGGCACCCTGTGGGTCACCGGCGAAGGCAAGCGCGGCCAGCTGGGCCTGGGCGCTGATGTGAAGGACGCCGAAGGCTGGACCGAAGTCACCTCCATTTCCGACGTCGCCGCCATCGCTCTGGGCGAAGAATTCGCTCTGGTTCTGAAGAACGACGGCACCGTTTGGGGCATCGGCCGCAACAACAAGGGCCAGCTCGCCGGCACCACCGAAGAGAACACCTCTGCCGAATGGCTGCAGATCGCTGAAGGCGCCGCCGCCATCTTCGCCGATGCGGACACCGCCGGCATGATCAAGACCGACAACACCCTCTGGATGTGGGGCGACAACTCCAAGGGCCAGTGCGGCGTCGGTTCCGATGAGAAGAAGATCGAAACCCCCACTCAGGTCATGGAAGACGTGAAGGTTGCCGACTGCGGCTACACCCACGCTGCCGCCATCAAGAACGACGGCACCCTGTGGACCTGGGGCAACAACTACTACTATGAGCTGTGCGACGGCACCACCACCAATTCCAACGTGCCCAAGCAGGTTCTGGCCAGGTAACCGGACTTTTGCTAAAAGAGCCGTTCCGAAAGGAACGGCTCTTTTTTTGCACGGAATGGCATATATCGCGCAAAACGGACATATATATGTACCGCAACCTACGAAAACCGGCGCGCCTTTTGCGCGTACAAAACCGATAAGCAAAAAGGAGCGTTGAACCATGCAGCCCATTACTGTTCTGATCGCCGACGACAACAGCGCCATCCGCGCGCAGCTTTCCGAAGCCGTCCTCTCTCAGCCCGATCTGGAGCTCGTCGGTCAGGCCGCCGACGGAGTCGAGGCCCTGCGGCTGATCGACCGCCTGCACCCGCAGGTGTTGCTGCTCGATATCGTGATGCCGCGCACCGACGGCTTCGGCGTGCTGGAAGCGCTTTCGCAAAAAGAGGACGCGCCGCGCGTGATCATGATTACCGGGCTGACGCGCGACGAGTTCATCGAGCGCGCGATGGGGCTGGGCGCTTCCTATTATATGGTCAAGCCCGTGAACACCGAATGCCTGTGCAGCCGCATACGCGATATATGCTGCGTTCCGGAGCAGAGCACGGCAAGGCGCGCCGCGCCGACGGCCGCCTCGCGCGAGGACGAGATCGCCAGCCTCTTCCTCACCATCGGCATCCCCGCGCACATCAAGGGCTACCAGTATCTGCGCGAGGCCGTGCGCATGGTTTCCGAGGACCGGACGCTGCTCAGCCGCATCACAAAGGAGCTGTACCCCGGCGTGGCAAAACGGTTCGCAACTTCCTCCAGCAAGGTGGAGCGCGCCATGCGCCATGCGATCGAGGTGGCTTGGAACCGCGGGCGCCTGGATGCATTGAACGCACTATACGGATACCGGGTATTCACGCCGGAGGACAAGCCCACGAACGGGGAATTCATCGCCGTGATCAGCGATAAGCTCTCGCTGGAGCGCAGCGCGTCCTAATAGCATAAACGGAGCCTTCTCCTTTTGGAGAGGACTCCGTTTCGTTTGCAGGGTTCACTCTGTTTTCACAATGCGCATGACCGTCTGCGCGCGCTCTGCCGTGCCATAAATGAGGGCGACCATCTGGTCGTCATCGGGAAAGACGCTATACAGTCTGCCCGGACAATTCTCGTTTTCCAGAACAGAATTTACATGCTCCACAATGGCGGGGTTCATGAAATCACCCCAGCTTTCGAGTGTGAAGCTGTATTCGTTCACGCCGCAGCAAAAGGTGACGGTCCGTACGCCGTCGGTAGGCGGAGAGGACCAGTCTTCCGGTTCAGTCATTTCTTCTGTCATGCCAGAAAGATCCTCGGCGACGTCTTCAAAGAGGATATCAGGGATGATAGCCTGTATGCCAGCGAAAAAATCGGTATACATGCGGTCGATATCGATCACTTCAGCATCGAAGACATATACATCGGCCGAGGCGGGAGTCCATCTTCCACCCTGATAATCCGCCGCGCAGGCAAGCAGCAATGCCTGCGCATTTGTCTGAGCAAATCCTCTGCCCCTTTGCGCGGCTTGCTCATATATTTCCTGCGGAATGCGGATGCCTGCGTTTTCCAGTGCGGTACGGGCGCTTTTCATGGTGTTTCCCTCCCATATGATGCCGTTTTTCTTTATCCCATAAATTCAGGGCCATATTTCCTGCGGATGAGGCCAAGGCGGTGAGCGTTATCCAGAAGGCCGTACAGGTTTTCTTCCACCGTGAACAGCCACGGCGCGATCATAAATCCCTTGAGGCGTTCCGGCGCGATGTTTTCCTGCGCGAACATCTTTACGGTCTGCTCCATATTGCCAAAGTATCCCCAGCAGGAACCGGTGGGCACCTGGTCGTAGCCCATTTTTTCAAAATCGATATACGCCTGCACGCGCGGGTTGGGGTAGAGGCCGTCCTCTCCCTTTTGCGGAACGGAGGCATAATACCAGTTGGACTGCAGAACCGTTTTGGGCATGCGTTTTACGAAAATATCCGGATGATCCCAATAATAATCGGACCAGACCCAGGCGCGCGCGCCGTTCTTTTCGCACTGATCGACCAGATAATAGAAATCCTTCCACCACTGCTTTTCGTTGCGAATGGTGATGACGCCCATGTTGATCTGGTTTTTCAGGTTCTCCTCATCCATACCGATATGGAAATACTGCGGGTGGCCGAACAGCTCGCACACCTCGGCGATGACGTCGGCACAGACCTTGTAGTAGGCGTCGGTGCAGCGCATGAGGCGGTACTCGCCCAGCCATGCATCGTGGCAGGCGGAGAAATTCAGCTTTGGGATGGGCGTTATGCCCATAGCGCGCAGGCGATCCAGCTCGGCGCGCAGCTCGGCCTTCGTCCATGCGCCCTTGGCGGCAAGCTCGGGGTGCGAATCGTACTGCAGGCCCTCGCCGATATCGATCAGCAGCGTGTTCAGCCCGCACTGCGCGATAAAATCGGTCGTCTTGCGCCAGATCTCCTTTTCAGCGAAGAGTTCCTCTCGATAGACGGGCTGCGCGCGGAAGGGAATGGCGGGATTCTGCGCCATTGTATCGCTCCACATATTGCTGCCCAGATGGATCAGATACGCCCACATCATGTCTTTCATGCCGTTCCCTCCCGTTATTTCGTTATTTGCCCGAGTGTTTTTTCAAACGCCTGCGCGATCGCGCCTGCGCACATGGGGCCGACGGAGTTCGTCTCCTCGTAATGATCCTCGCCGAGGCTATCCTGCGTGCGTTCGAGATAGGGGTTTTCTTCATTCAGCAAAAAGTCGCTCGGCGGCACGATATAGCCCAGTTCATCGTTGCAAAGGCCGATGAGCAGCAGCTCTTTTACACCGAATTTTTCGGCGATCTCCTTAAGCGGCACAGGGTTTTCGCCCTGCGGGTTCATCTGCCCGAACTGCCCGCCATAGGCCAGCTCCGGGAACATCTCGCCGGGGATGAGCGCGACGGCGATATCGCCCATGCGCAAAACCGAAAGCTCGCTGCGCACATGATAGCCGGTGGCGGATTCGCCCTCCAGCGAATCGTTGTTCAGAATTCCCAGGAATTTATACAGCGCGAAGGCCGGGTTGTCCAGCGGAACGGTGAAGGAATTGCGCGCAAACGCCATTTCCGGCGCGATCTCGCGCTCGTCCTGTATCGAAAGCGCGTATTCGGTCAGCTTGTCCGCCGTGATCTGCAAATTCTGCTGCGCGCCTTTCGGATAAGAAGTGGAAACGAATTCCTTCGTCATGAGCAGGCCGCCCACCGCGCCGGGCATGAAGATGGTATCATCGCCCGTGCTGTTTTGCACCTGATCGCACAGAAGGCCGGCATAATCCCGGCTGACGAGGCGGTTGCTTCCGCGCAGAGATTCGGCATGCGCGCAGTAAAACAGCATGCGCAAGCCCGCCGAGCCGTCCTCCGCCGAAAAATGCAGCTGATACAGGTTTTCGTCGGCGACTTCGGGATAGCGCGAATCGCGCAGCATGTTCTGCGTGAGGACCTTGCCAAAGTGCAGCACGCCCGCCTTTTTGCCCGAAACTGCCTGCCGCGCAGCCTGTTCCGCCGCGTCGATCAGGTTATTCATATAGGCTTCGTTTTTCCCGTTCACGCCCGCCGGGCCCCAAAGACCGAGCGTATCCGGCCCGGCATGGGTGTGGGTGGCGTACACGTTGATGGAACAATTCTCAATATCGGAAAGCCGCTCGCGGATCGTGCGCACCGTGCCGCTGTCCAGCGCGATGCAGTCGATCCCAATCAGCAGCACGCCTTCGCCGCCGCAATCGATATACGCTGCGCGCGCCTGGCACAGGTCGATCACTCCGTCGATCTCCCAGCCCTGGTTGTAGCCGGAGATATAGATCGGCTGATCCGTCTCCTCCGGCAGCGCGATCTCGGCGCAGCCGAAGCCGAACCGCCAAGTTTCCGGGGGAGTCTCTTCCTTTA
>JAFQGN010000224.1 GCA_017398245.1 Clostridia bacterium
GAGGCTGGTTCCCATTGCGCACAGCGGTATAGACGGCCGATTCGAACCATTTATAAAAATCGCCGTCGCCGAACACCGTGCCGCTGAATGCGCCTTCGGCCTCGCCTGCGGCAATGCGGAAGTTTTCAACGACATGGCTGATCTCTTTATCCTCAAACATACGCTGCAGATGCGGGACGGTGACTGCAGCGACCGTATCAAAGCGCTCTTTATACAGGCCTCCTGTCCATTCTACGTTCCGGAAGGGAACGGACGAAGCCTTTGCAAAGGGAGATCTCGACGTATCTGCGATCATCCGACGAGCCCCTTTCCGGCCAATGCCTTCTTCAGCTCGATCGCGCCGAAGCGCGGGCTGGAAAGAGTGGTCTTGCCGACAGCTTTTTCGATATCCTGTTCGACATACGCCATCGAACCCTGCGCAAGCACGATCACATCCACCTGATCGGCGATCTTTTCCGCCGCTGCGATCAGCAGCTTGCGGAACTGTTCCTGATCCAGCCCGAATGCGCCGTCGATGAGCCCATCCACGATCTCGACATGCGTGCCCATGGAACGGGCAACGCGTGCGATCGTGCCCTTTGTGGGCGCAAGGGTGGTGGCGAGGGTGGCAAGCACGCCCACGCGCTTTCCGCAGCGCACGGCCTCGCGGCACATTTCCTCATCCACGCGCACGACGGGCACGCCGATATAAGCGGCCGCGCTCTGGAACGCGTCCGCCGCCTCGCCAACAGAAGAGCAGATGTTCAGGATCGCGTCGGCTCCCTGCGAAACGGCATTCGTGTACATGCCCATCAGGCGAGCTGCGGCGCAGGGCGTGACATAACCCGCCTCGCGCACTTCGGCAAGAATGCTCGGGTCCTGCAGGCTGATGAGTTCTGCTTCTTCTCCAAGCTGCGCCTTTACCTCGCGCTCCACCAGTTCGATCAGTTCGGGAGTTGTGCTCGTATATACCAATGCCGCTTTCATTTGTACCCCTCCGTATATCGGTATTTTTGTCGGTTCACTCTTAACAGAACGGCTTGAAAAGCCTGTTTTCAGTATACAAAAAAAGCGAACGCACGTCAATTTGTTCGCTTTCTTTGTATAGTTTTTCAAGACTTATACGGGGCTTTTAACCCCTGACTATAAAGAGTTATCGGAAGCCCATCTTTATTCGTGCAGCTTCGCATATCTGCCGTCCTCGTGCAGGATGTATCCTTGCCCGTTTTTCACCTGAAAGTCGAAATATCCGCCTTTGGGTCTTGCAAAATGCTCCATGATGGCCATAATGGTGCCGCCGTGTGCGATGATCGCGCAATCCTGCCCTGCAGTTTCCTTCCGCAGTTTTTCAAACGCGGCAACGCAGCGCTTTGAAAACTGTGCGCGGCTTTCTCCGCCGGGAAAGGGCAGTTCTCCGCCGGAATCGATCCATGCCTGATAATCCGTACGCCCGTTCAGCTCGGCATAGTTCTTGTTTTCAAATTCGCCGAAATCGCATTCGCGGAACCCCTCGACCGTTTCGATCGGGTGGTTTGGGCAGAGGATCTGCGCGGTCTCAACGCAGCGGCGCAGCGGGCTTGCGAACACGCGCTCCACAGGTGGAATTGCGATGCGCTGCAGCTCCACTTTCCCTTGCGCGCAAAGGGGTTCGTCCGTCCGGCAGCCGATGTAACGGTGCTCCAGATTCCCCTGCGTTTGCCCGTGTCTTATCAGGATCCACTTCATTTGATGCGCACTCCGATCCCGCAGACGCAGCGCGTGACTTCCTGCGCATGCTGGGCGATCACGCACAGCGCGCGGCCTGCCGCTTCGCGAAAAGCGCGTTCGGAGGGCTCTATGGGCACGACGCCCGCGCCGACTTCATTGCCGACGACAACTGCTTCAGGGTGTTCCATACAGAACCGGCTCGCAAACGCCCTCGGCTCTTCCCTGTCCGAAAACACCGCCTTGCGCACAGTTTCGTGGAAATCTGCAAAAATCTCTGCTTTAGGGTTTTCGCGGCGCGCCAGTTCTTCCTGCCCCTGATATGCGCCGCCGATATACAATTTCATTGCCCTTATCCTCCTATTACGACGGCAGCCGCCAGCACGAGCTCCGTAATCTGCACGAACCAGCCGGCCAG
Source organism: Clostridia bacterium (assembly GCA_017398245.1). The sequence goes on from JAFQGN010000224.1 coordinate 2,102, forward strand.
ATCGCCCGTGACGCCGCCAAAATTCTTATAGGCCATATGCCGGTAATACAGCAGGCACAGCACTGCCGACAAAAGGCCGAGGAGCATCGTCTGCCAGCTGCCAAGAAGCCAAATCACTGCGCACAGCAGGGCATACACACAGGCGCTGACGGCGACCATGCGCCTGTGCGCAGCCTGAGCAAAGCCGCCAAGCATACCGCTTGGGCGCGCGCTTTTGAAAAAAGCAAGGGCAAGCGCGCTGAGCGCGCGGGAGATCATATAATTCGCCATCAAAACGAAACCGTTTTGCGCGGAAAGCTCGTTGAAGACGGCTGCAGAGAGAAGCAGATACGCAGCGCAGTGGATGACGGCGAACGCGCCGACATGGCTGTCCTTGAGAATTTCCAGCCTTCTTTCCATCGGCTGCCAGGAGGCAAGCGCGTCGCTCGTGTCCATGAAGCCGTCCATATGGATGCCGCCCGTGACCAGAAGCGGGATCACCGCCGCAACCGCGCCGCGCAAAAGACTGCCAAGGCCAAGTGCATCGCACAGCCAGAGCCAGCCCCACAGCGCAAGCCCGATGACCGCGCCAATGAGCGGGAAAAAGCACATGGCATATTTTCTGTTTTCGTCCGACCATTCCACCTGCGGCATCGGTATGCGCGAATAGGTGGAAAAAGCGATCACAAACGAGCGGATCACACGCACGGCAATTCTCCTTTCAGCGCCACGGGGATGGAATAGACCACCTCGACCACCAGATCAGCGATGGCGGCCGCCTCCCGGTTGATTTTGGCCAGATTGCGCAGATACTCCTGCGTAAATTCATCGTAGACAACGCCGTCTGAAAAGACGTCGTTCGTGACCATGACCAGATGCTGCGCCTTTTGGGCCAGATCGCAAAGAGCAGGCACGATGCGTTCGACATCTCCGCCATCGAACATTTCATTGGCCATCAGGTTCACAAGATCCTCCAGCAAAACGACGCTGCCCTCTTCCACATTGGCAGAAGCAAGATCCTTTTCGCATTCGATGGTTGTAAAGCCTTTATCGGCCCGCTGCGCCCTGTGCCGGGCCACGCGCTGCACCGATTCTTCATCGTATACCTGCATGGTTGCGATGTACACGCGCTTTTCTTTGGGCAGCGTGGCGATCAGCTTCTCCGCCCATGTCGATTTTCCGCAGCCGCTGCCGCCGGTAACCAATACGATCATGCGTTTTCCTCCTGCGGATGATACGCTTCCATGCCCAGATCATCAAACGTGTGCGGGCCGTGATACACGCGCAGCGCCATATCCAGAAGCGGCAGCAGCGCGACAGCGCCTGTACCTTCGCCAAGGGCCATGTCGGCATGGATCACGGGAGTAAGCCCGAGTTCCTGCATAATAACGGCTGCGGCGGGCTCCCGGCTCATATGTGAGGGCAGCATATACTCCTTCGCCTCAGGGCAGATGCGCGCGGCGATCAGCGCAGCGACGGCGGAGATCACTCCGTCGATCACGACCGGCACATGGTGCTGTGCGCCGCCAAGGAACGCGCCCGCCATGCCGGCGATCTCAAAGCCGCCAAGGGCTGCAAGAATGCCGAGAGGGTCGTTCGGATCGGGTCGATTGACCTCCAGCGCGCGGCAGATGGCCCAGCGCTTCCGCTCGAGACCGGCGTCGGAAAGCCCTGCTCCGCGGCCGACCATTTTCTCCGGCGAAAATGCGAGCAGCGCACAGCAAAGAGCCGTGCTCGCGGTTGTGTTTCCGATGCCCATTTCGCCGGTCGCGATCAGCCTATAGCCCTTTTCCTTCATTTCGCCGACGAGATCGATTCCGGCCTGCAGGGCTTTCTGCGCCTGCGCGCGGGTCATCGCCGGGCCTTTTGCCATATTCTTCGTACCCCGGGCGATCCGCCTGTCGATCGTGCCCGGAACGATTTCGTGCATGCCCATGTCGACGGCGTATACGTCTGCGTGCGCCGCCGAGGCCATCAGGTTCACGTTAGCCGTGCCCTGTACAAGAGAGCGCGCGACAAGAGCGGTCACCTCGCTACCGGACTGGCTTACGCCCTCCTCAACAACGCCGTGATCGGCGCAGAAGACCAGCGCGCAGCGTTTATTGATGCAGACGTCGGCTGTATCCTGAATAGCGGCAATGCGGGTGATCATATCTTCCAAATGCCCCAAAGAGTGCAGCGGCTTTGCGATATGATCCCACTTCCATTGCGCCTGTTCCCGTGCGTTCATATTCCCTCCCGGTCGATCTTCCGTGCGACCGCCATGATCTCCTCATAACGCGAGATGACCTTTTCGTAGTTTTCGCGCCAATGCGGAAAGGTACATTCGGCGCAGACTTTGTTTCCCTTTTCGTTATATCGGCAGTTCCCGCCGCATTTTTTGCCCAGTGCGTACAGCGGACAATAGCAGAACAGGCAGTTGAATTCGCTTTCCGCAATGCCCTCATGGCAGGGAAAAAACCGGCATTGCCGGTTCTGAAAAAACTGATGGTGCAGATTCTCTTCCATGCTTTTCTTTCTCCGAACGGATTTTGTACGTTGTATTATAGCACATGCAGTTGGTTTGCGCCATCAGAAATGCGCAACCCGTGTCGGCACAGTTTTTATGCTGGTCAGGCGCTTTTCAAGGTGTTATACTTATTGCAGTATCTGCATACACAAGGAGGTCTTTTATCTATGACCGGTACCGAACGGGTCAGGAATACGATCCTTGGCCGGCCGACGGACAGGCAGCCCATTTACGGCTGGCTGTCGGCAAACCTGACCGACCAGCTGACGCAGGCTTACGGTTCGGTGGAGAATTTTGAAGACAAATATGAGTACGACGCCGCCCATATTTTCGGCGGGCCGGGCTGTTACGAGCAGGATGTTCTGGACAGGATTGCCCGTGAAAACGGAGAACTGACGCCCGATCTTCTTCTGGACGCGGATTTTTTTCATTCGCCGGATGACATGGACAAGTATGAAGACGTTCGCAAAGCGCTTTCGCACCACAAGGCGCGCGGCCGTTTCTGCTATATGCAGACGCCCGGTTTTTTCGAGGCGTTCAATGGGGTTTTCGGCATCGAAAACCAGCTTCTGTACCTTGCCATGTATCCGGATGAAATGGGCGAATTGTACCGCAGGCAGGCCGAATGGAATATCCGCTTCGCCGGGCATTGTATCGACCTCGGCGTGGACATGATCCATATTTCGGACGACTGGGGCTCGCAGAGGGATCTCCTGTTCAATCCAATGTTCTGGTGGGAGCATATCTATCCGAATATGAAGCGCGTTATCGACTATGTGCATTCGCGAGGCGTGTTCGCAAGTCTGCATTCCGACGGCTGCGTGATGAAGGTGGCCGATGGGATCGCGCAGCTCGGGCTCGATGTTGTGCACCCATGGCAGGAAAACGCCGGAATGTCTTTGGATGTGTACAGAGAAAAGTACTCCGACAAGTTTGCGATCCTCGGCGGGATCTGCGTCCAATCGGCAATCGGCGTTCTGCCGCGCGACAGGCTGGAAGCCGAGATCCGGCGCGTGTTCGGCAAACTGCGCGGCCTGCGCTGGGTGGTGTGCACATCGCATTTTGTGCAGGACCATTGTTCGGTAGAGGATCTTGCATTCGCGTACGATCTGATCTACCGTCTTGCGAGGGAACCGGTTGCAGTTCCCAAATGAGGAGGGTGCAGAATGGTATATTGCGGTATTGACAATCTGGAACGCGTGCACGGCATCCTGCAGGGTAAACGCATCGGCCTGATGACGAACCCGACCGGGATCGACCGGCATTTTCGTTCGACGATCGACATCATCAACGAACAATACGAACTTCGCGCGTTGTTTGCATGCGAGCACGGCGTGCGCGGCGATGCGCAGGCGGGCAATGCGATAGAGACGTATATCGACCCGGAGACCGGCGTGACCGTGTACAGCGTGTACGGAAATACGCATCACCTTTCCGATGAAATGCTGGATCGGTTCGACGTGTTCGTATTTGACATGCAGGATGTCGGCGCGCGGTTTTATACCTACCTCTATTCCCTTTCCTATGCCATGCAGGACTGCGCGAAGGCCGGAAAAACCGTAGTTGTTCTGGACAGGCCGAACCCGCTGGGCGGCGAACGCGTGGCCGGAACCCTTCTGGACGAGCGCGTCCATTCCTTTGTCGGCGAATACGCCATGCCCACCCGCTATGGTCTGACCATTGGCGAATATGCCCTTTGGGTGCGGAATCATTTGGGGCTGGATCTGGAACTGCACGTCTGCCCGCTGGAAGGCTGGACACGCGGTATGCCCTATGAACAGACCGGTCTGAGCTTCGTTCCGCCCTCGCCCAACTGCGCAACTTTGCACGCTGCGCGCGTGTATATCGGCAGTTGCATTTTCGAAGGCGTGAATGTTTCGGAGGGGCGCGGAACAGTATTGCCGTTTGAGTACATCGGCGCGCCGTTCATTGACGCAGCCGGGCTTGAAAAAAAGATAAACGCACTGCAGATCCCGGGTGTGCGCTATCGCAGGGCGCATTTCACGCCGATGTTCAGCAAATATGCCGGGCAGCAGTGCCACGGCGTGCAGATCCACCTGACTGATCCCCTGCACGCCGATACTTTCGCTGCCGGGCTGCATCTTCTGGACGCAATTCGCGAAATGCACGGCGATTGCCTGGAATGGACCGGAGCGGACAGCGGGCCGTATTGTACCATCGACCGTCTGCTCGGAACGGACGCGTACCGTCTAGGACAGGCGGACGCGCAGGAGCTGATGCGTATCCACAGGCCGAAGGTTCTCGCCTGGCAGGAAGAAAGCAGAAAACTTCACCTTTACTAATAAAAAGATTCGGAGGGAAAGAAAAAATGATCGCAAACGTACCGCCTATGGGCTGGAACAGCTGGGATTGCTACGGCGCAGCCGTAACGGAAGATACGGTTCGCGCGAACGCAGAATACATGGCGAAATATTTGAAGGAATACGGCTGGGAATATGTCGTTGTGGACATCCAGTGGTATCAGCCCACGGCCGTGAACCACGCATACGAACCGTTCTCCACCCTTGTGATGGACGAATACGGCAGGCTTCTGCCGGCCGAAAACAGGTTCCCCAGCGCTGCAAATGGAGCAGGCTTCAAGCCTCTGGCTGATTATGTGCACTCGCTTGGTTTGAAATTCGGCATCCACATTATGCGCGGCATTCCCCGCATGGCGGCGCACAGGCATTTGCCCATCAAGGGCAGCGAGCATTTCTGCCACATGGCTGCCGATCCGAACTCCATCTGCGCGTGGAACCCGGATATGTACGGCCTGAAATGCGATCGGCCCGCTGCGAAGGCCTATTACGAGAGTATTTTTGCGCTGTATGCCGAATGGGGTGTGGATTTTGTCAAGTGCGATGATATCGCGCGCATGTATCCCGAATGTGAACGGGAGATCGAACTGATCAGCAAAGCCTGCCGCAGCTGCGGGCGCGATATCGTTCTCAGTCTCTCCCCCGGCCCCGCTCCGCTGGAACGGGCCGAGCACCTGAAAAAGTATGCGAACATGTGGCGCATAACCGATGATTTCTGGGACGACTGGCGCTTGCTCAAGGGCATGTTCGAGCGCGCGGAAAAATGGTGCGTGCATTCTGCGCCGGGCCATTGGCCGGATGCCGATATGCTGCCTATCGGCGCGCTGCGTCAGTGCGACGATCCCAACGGCTGGACGAAATTTAGCCATGCCGAACAGCGCACGATGATGACTCTGTGGGGCATGATGCGCTCTCCCCTGATGATCGGCGCGGAAATGACGAAGAACGACCCGTTCACGCTCGGTCTGCTTACCAATGCCGGCGTGCTTGCCATCGGAAAAGAATCCTTCTGCGGGCATTCCGTGACGACGACGGACGAAGAAAGCGTGTGGATCTCCCCGAGGCAGGACGGCAAAGGCGTATACGTCGCGCTGTTCAACCTGAGCGAGGAAACGAGAACGATGTGCGTTCGACAGGATGAGATCGACCTGCATGCGACGCAGCTGACCGAGCTGTGGAGCGGAAAGACCGCACAGTCTTCCGAGGTGATCGAAGCGGAACTCCCTCCGCACGATTGCGCAGTATTCCTTGCCAAATAAACCGCGCCTCTTCGCGATGCAAGGCAAGGCGCTATCCTATCCTATAAAGCGATCCCCCTTCCACGCAATGTGAAGGCAGGACCCGCAACAGCTGCAACACCATTCGGCACAATAAAATCCCCCTCCGCACGACGCGAAGGGGGATTTTCTATGCTCAGAACCAGTTTTCGTAGCCCAGCGCGATGAGATGATCTCGGGAATCGCGCAGGCAATCGAAGGGATCGCGGCCGTAAGAATCGTCCTGCTCGACGAGGAAATACTCCGCGCCGCCTTCCAGACCAGCCTCGATGCAGGCCTTGAGCGGCAGAGAGCCTGCGCCCAGTTCCGCAAAGCGGACGGGTTTGTCAAAAAACGCCGTAATGAACTTCTGCATGCCGTCCGGGCCGCTCATATCCGGCATTTCGACATTGGCGATCTTGTAATCCTTCAGATGCAGCAGACGCACGCTGCCCGCGTACTTTTTGATGAACTCGACCGGGTTCTCGCCGCCGCGATGGATCCAGTGGGTGTCCAGCTCAAAGCCCATATGCGGGGCGTTTTCGCGCAGGATGTCCAGCAGATACCTGCCGTCCAGCTTCAGAAATTCGATATGATGGTTGTGGTAATACAGGTCGATGCCGTCTTCCTTCAGCTTCAGCGCGTATTCCTCGGCGCGCTTGGCAAAATCGATGCACTTTTGCACGTCTCCGATGGCGTTCATGGGCATCATGCCGATGCGGAACAGATCGCACTTGAGGGTGCGCGCATCGTCCAGATACTTTTTGTAATCATCAGGGTTAGAAAGATACTCGCCGGGCATGCCAGGGAACATCGGGGCGATTGACGCGGTGAGCGAAGAGACAGTGAATCCCAGCGTATCGATTGCCTTTCGGAAACCTTGCACGTTTTGCTTTGTCATCGGCACCTGCGAAATTTCCGCACAGCGATAGCCGATATCGACAAGCTTTCCCATCACTTCATACGCATCAAACGCGGGCATTTTGGACGGCGCGATGGTGGACATCTGCACACCGATGATACCTTTCCTGTTCATATCGTTCCCTCCGTCGTATTGTTTCAGTTCCCATTATACCATTTTGATAGACAAATCTCTATATGTTCCGTTTTCTTTTCCCGCATTTACAAAAACGGCGCGGAAAGAAGGCGGGAATCTGCTATAATAGGAGGCATGAAATCAAAGGAGATGACCCTTTTGTTTTCCACTCGCGATCTTTTCCAACTGATCCTCCCCCTGATCGTCCAGCAGGTGCTGCAGATCACTGTCAACACGGTCGATTCCATGATGGTCGCCAGCGCAGGCGAAGCTGCGGTATCGGGCGTTTCTCTGGTCGGTACGCTGGATGCGATTCTCGTGATCGCTTTCTCTTCGCTGGTCACGGGCGGCACAGTGGCCGTTTCGCACGCTTTGGGCGAAGGAAACAAGAGCTTCGGGCGCGAATGCGCCAAGCAGTTGATCTATGTTTCGGGCGGAATCGCGCTGGCTATCGCTGTGCTGGTGGGTCTTTTCCGCATGCCGATTCTGAACACTTTGTACGGCAGCGCGGAAAGAAGCGTTCTGGAAAACGCGAATGCTTATCTCGGGTTCATGCTTATCTCCTTCCCTTTCCTTGCTGTGCTCAGCTCCGGCGCGGCGATCTTCCGCACAATGGGCGACACGGTTACGGGGCTCAGGCTTTCCATTCTGACCAACATCCTCAATGTGATCGGCAACGCCATCTTTATTTACGGGTTCCACATGGGCGCAGCCGGCGCGGCGCTTTCCACGCTGATCGCCCGCGTGGTCTATGCGGTAATCATCATCGCGATGCTGCACGACCGCAAGCGGGATATCTACATCGAAAAACTGTTGTATTACCGCCCCAACATGCCGGTCATCAAAAAGATGCTGCGCATAGGCGTACCGCACGGCATCGAAAGCAGCATGTTCCAGTTCGGCCGCCTTGCCACGCAGGTGCTGATCTCCGCCATGGGCACTGCGGCCATCGCTGCGAATTCCGTGGCCAACACGCTTGCAAACTATATGTACCTGCCCGCTTCCGCGATCGACAACGCTACGATCACCGTAGTCGGCCGCTGCTACGGCGCAAATCTTCCGGAAGAGGCGAAGCGATACAGCCGCACGCTGCTGCTTTGGGTGTATATCTGCATGTGGGCGATCTCCGTTGTGCTGTTCCTGTTTGCAAAGCCCATCATCGGCATCTACAATCTTTCTGCAGAGGGTTCGCGCATCGCGCTGGAGCTCACGTTCTTCCACTGTGTTGTCACTTCTCTCGTAAGGCCGCTGGCGTTCTCTCTGCCGAGCATCTTCAAATCTACGGGGGACGCAAAGTTCACCATGGTCGTTTCGACGCTCTCGATGTGGATCGTGCGCGTGGGCATGTCGTTCGTGCTCGC
>JAFQGN010000225.1 GCA_017398245.1 Clostridia bacterium
CCGCGTAACTCCAGGGCTCAATCGCCGACCGGAATGAGCGGATGCACGCCGTCCCAGCGGCACAGGCGCACGGTCGTATCCCAAAGCTCGCCCTTCTTGCCGTGGTAGGAAACATAATAATGCCCATCGCCCAGCGCGATCAGGCCGGTGTCTCCGTGCGCGTACGTCCAGCCGGAAATCCCGCTCACATCGTCCGATTCCCCGCCCGTGAGCGTCACGCACTCTCCCATCTCCGGCGGGAACACGCCCTTGAGCGCGTGCCGCACCGGCGGGACGGAAGCGTCAAACGCGTACATGGGCAAATTCGGGAACTGCGGCTTCTGCCCGGGGTACACCGCAGCAAGGTATGTATTGGAATACGGGTCGTATTCCAGATTCTGTATGCCGTAGGTGGTGTTTCCAGTGTAGGCATAGAGCCTGCGCAGGGGCGCGGGGCCGCTCGTGTGCATGTCCTCCTGCGAAAGCGGTCTGGCCGTTTCCTTCAATTCGGCAAGGCTGTAGCACAAAAGCACCTGATAATCGTTGTCCTCGCGCTGCAGATCGAAATAGATCCCGTAGGCTACGGTGAGCACATTTTCCCCGCCCGTTTCGCCAAACATCGGGCCAATGGCCGTGCCGTCGATGCCCGAGCAGCCATAGCGGTGTTCAAGAATCTTGCCATCCGGCGTTTTGACCTGCGCGGAATAATCGTCCACAACATCCTTGAGATAGGCCGCGCGCATCACGCCGTCGCGCGCCGCGTCCATATCCATGCGGTCGATCTTCGCGCCGTCGAACATGACCATGTAGAACGCGTCCGGATTCTGCGCCGCGCTGCCCAGATGGCTGAGGATCCCGCGGCCGATGGCGTCGTTCTTGTATTCCAGAGAACCGTATACCAGCCCGTCCTCCTCGCAGAAGGAAAGGCAGCCCAAATGCCCGGTCAGTCCGGTCACCGTGCCCAGCACCGTGCCCTGCAGATCGGTCTTGACCAGGAGCGTTGTAAAGCTGTAGTACATCCAGCCGTTTTTGCGGTCCAGCGCGATACCCTGGCAATGCCCGCCGTTCCACGCGCCGGAATAAATCGTTTTGGGCAAATTCAGCATGTCAATCTCCTATCCTGCGCGCCCGGAGCACATCCGCGCCCTGCGCACGGTTCTCCGCAGGCGTCCAGCGCATTTCTATCGTTTCGTTTTCGAATTTCAGCTCCATCTGCTCCACATGCGGAGTGGAACGATACAGGCAGACCATCCGCGCGCCGCCCTCGGTCGCTTCATACGAACCGGCAAAGCGGATGCGTTCCGCGTACAGATTATCCTGCAGGCCCACCAGCTTCGGGCAGTAGCGCTTCGCGGCAAAATCGCTCTCGGCCCATTTGCCCGCGCCAAAGCGCATCTCCTGCGCCTTTTCGCCATCCTGCATGCGCAGGACGAGCTCGCCTTCCTCCGCGCAGACGCGCAGCTGCGTCCAGCCGAATCCGTTCCATTCGCAGCGGTACAGCCCGCAAAGCGCAGAAATATCTCCGCCAGGAAGCGGCTCGTTCTCGGGCAGCCTGCCCACGCCCTTCACGCCGGAATCGATCTCCTCCGCCAGCTTCTGCACAAGCTCCACCTCGCGCTGCATGTCCTTCACCAGCGCGCGCACGGCCACGACCGCGTTTTTCTGCGGCAGCACCATGCACAGCTGGCCGAACGCGCCGTCGCCGCGGAAGCCGTCGCCCGCATTGTTCCAGAACTGATAGCCGTAGCCGGCGCACCAATCCGGCGTACCGTTCATGCTGTTGTCGGCATGGGGCGCCTGCGCATCCTTCACCCATTCCTCGGAAAGCAGCCGCTTCCCTTCCCAGACGCCGCCCTGCAGATAGAGCACGCCCAGCTTCCAGATGTCGTCCGCGCTCAGGTGCAGCCCGATGCCGCCCTCGCTGATGCCCGCGCAGCGGTTCCAATACTGCCCGCGGATGCCCAGCGGCTCGAACAGGCGCGGCTCCAGATAATCCGCCACCGTCATCCCCGTGATCTTCTGTACGGCGGCAGAGAGGATATACGTCGCAGCGGTGTTATAGACGAACCTCTCGCCGGGCTGATACGCCGTCTTCTGCCTGAAGAACGCGCCGATCGGATCCAGCGCGCGGGAAAGGGCGGGCATCACGCAGGCGGCGTGGCCCGTGCGCATGGTGAGCAGATCGCGCACCGTCGCTTTGATCAGGTTTTCGTCGCCGCCCTGCGCCTCTTTCGGGAAAACATCGGCGATCTTCGTATCCAGCGAGAGCCTGCCCTCGTCGATAAGCATGCCAACGGCGGTCGAGCAGAACGATTTGCTCAGCGAGTACAGTTCCCCCTGATCGTAAACCGAATAGGGCTGCGGAGCGGCTTTGGCGACCACTTGCCCGTTTTTCCATACCACAACGGCCTCGATATGGTTTCCGATGGCGGCGTTTTCGCGAAAGAAGCTCTCCACCGCGAGCCCGCTCATGCCCTCATTCAAAATGTATTCCGACATTCGCACCCTCCTTTACGGCAGCTCGTCTATCTTCTTTGCCCATGCGTGCATCTGCGCGGCGGAGAAGGCCGGGAACCCGGCGATATAATAATTGCCGAAGGTCTCGCCCTGCGTTTCACAATAGAGCAGATACAGCTTCTTTTCGCCCGGGTTCACGCGCAGCGTGGCCACGGTCTGGTTCTCGTTGGGCTTCACTTCGGTCATGCCCGCGCGCAGGATGCGGCCGGTATCGCCGTCCACCACGCGCCAGCGCACCTTGCCCGCAAATTCGCCGTCGTTGCCCAGAACCACGTCCTGCGTCCAATCGCGCAGCTCGTCCATCATCAGGCAAAGCGGCCTCTGCACGCGCTTGATCACATCATACGCGCGCTTTTTATCGAAATAGTAATCCACCACCGCGTCGGAGATCTGCGGCCAGCCGTCCAGCAGATTCCACCAGATGATGCCCGTGCGCCTCCACTTTTTCATGCGGGCGCGCTCGATAAAGAACTTTTTGGCCTCCGCCTGCGAGCACTGCGAAAGGAAGGAGAACTCCTCCAGCGTGTCCGGCTCCTCGCCAAAGAGAATCTTCACCTGGTCGGCCATCAGCCTATTTCTATCGTAGCCGCGGGAATGGGCCGTATATTCGGTATTGTGCACGCGCCAGAAATCGTTGTCCATGGGCCAGAGGGAATCCTCCGGGATATATTTCGCCAGCGATTCAGGCGACGGGCAGCCGTGATAGCCGCATTCGGAGATAAAATGCGCCTTGCTGTCCTTATAGAATTCGCTCTTATACCACGCCCTTGCGCCCCAGTTGTGCTGCTCGGGCACGTCGTACTGCGCGATGCCAGGCTCGATATAGGGCGAGGAGGGCAAAAACACGCGGTAAGGGTCGTGCGCGCGCACAACCTGCGGCAGCACCTCGCGCGTGATGGCGTTGTAGCGGCTGCCCACAGGCATGCCGGACATGGCCAGCCCCTCGTCCACCTCGTTATCGCCGGCCCAGAGCAGAATGCTCGCATGGTTGCGCAGCTTTTTAACGACGGAGACGGCCTCTTTTTCGATCACGTCATAGAACTTCTGCACCTGCGGGTACACGGCGCAGCCCATGCCGAAATCCTGCCAGACCATGATACCCTCGCGGTCGCACAGGTCAAAGAAGGCATGGTCTTCATACACATTTCCGCCCCAGCAGCGCACGATATTGCAGCCGATATCGGAAAGCAGTTCCACGGCCTTCGCCACGCGCTTCGCATCGCGGCTGTGCATGGCATCCAGCGGCACCCAGTTGGAGCCCTTGGCAAAAATATCCACATGGTTCACGCGGAATCTGAACTCGCCCTCGTCGCCCGGGGCCATTTTGTGTACAAGCTCCGCCACGCGCAGGCCGATATGCTCGGTCTTTTCGTCCAGCAGCTTGCCGTCCTTCCACAGGCTCAGCGTCACTTCGTACAAATTTGCCTTGCCGTAGCCCTTGGGCCACCAGAGCTTCGCGTCCGGCACCTGCACGCCGAAGGAACCGGCGGTGAACAGCGCGTCCGCCTCCGCCTCGAACCGGCGCTCGACCAGCTCGTACCCGGAGGAGATCCAGTTGCCCTCCAGCTTCACCTTGTACCCTTCCAGAGAGCCATCGTCCGTAGCAAAGCGCCAGCGGCACAGCACGTTTGCAGAGCCGTCGGCGTTCACGGCCGTGGTGGCGTAATAGCTTTCTGTGATGCGGGCGTACGTGCGCTCGATCAGCTCCACCCCGCGCCAGAGCCCCGCGCTTGGGAAGCGCGGCATGATATCCCAGCCGAAGGAATGCGCAGGCTTCCTTTGCCACACGTATTCGTCGTGCCCGTCGTTCCCGCGCACGGCGGCGGGGTACTCCTCTTCCCTCGCCCTGTTTGCCGCAGAACGGATGACCACCTCGATCGTGTTCTTTCCCCCGCGCACAATCGCGTCGCTCACGTCAAACTCCCATTCGATGAGCATGTTGTCGGTTTCGCCCACCTGCTTGCCGTTCACATACACCTTCGCGTACGTGTTCACGCCGCAAAGGCGCAAAACGGCCTGCTGCGGGGCATAATTCTCCGGCAGGTCGAACTCGCGGGAGTATTTCCACTTATAAAACTCGTATTTGCGGAACGCGTACAGGTTATCGCCAAAGAACGGTTCAGGCTCGACGCCCGCCGCGTGCAGGTCGAGCTCCACATTGCCGGGCACCTGCGCCTCGATCGCGGGCGCGTCTGCCGGGAATTCCTGTCCGCCCGGGATCCATTTGGTCTCCGGGGCATATTGCAGCGTCCAAACGCCGTTCAGACTCTTGATCTTTTCCAATATATCCACACCCTTTCCGTGTCGGGTCCGTTGCCCTCAGTATAGCACTTTTGAGAACGGCGGGGAATCCTTTTCATCCGAAGAAGAAAAGGGTTCCCCGCACCCCTCCTAAAAGAAGTCATTTAGGAAGTTATTTGGGCAAATCATCAAAAAAACCCTTCGGAAGAAAGTGATTTCCTGTCTACCGAACGGTAGCTTAATCCTAATAGAATACCTCTTTTCGCCCAAATCGGTTTCTTTTTAGAGGGAGCTCGGGGGAGGACCTTAAGGTTGCGAAACCCATAGGTTTCGCAAGTCGGCCTTCGGGCCGACCGCCGACGGCTGAATCAAAGATTCAGGCGCGGCGCCGTCTTTTCCTAAAGAAAAAGGTCTCCCCCGCAAAAACACCGTCTCCTCGTCAAAACCCATTGCGCCGGCCCCGCGGCATCGTGTACAATGTATATATCATCCGGCCAAGGAGGGAACGCACATGCGCATCGGCCTGTGTACGACCGATTTCAAAGACGCCATGCCCGCGGCGCAGCTTTTTGCCAAAATGAAGGCCATGGGCTATGAAACCACCCAGCTCGCCTTCCGCTCGGTCAGCGAATGCAATTTTACCGAAGATAACCAGATCGAGATTCCCGAAAGCGTATCGGAAGAAGCGATCGCCGCCATCCTCGCCGCTTCCAATGAAACCGGCGTCGATATCAGCGCGGTGAACGGCACATGGAATATGGCCCACCCGGACAAAGCCGTGCGCGAGGAAGGCCTGCGCCGCTTCCCCGGCTTCTGCAAGGCGGTCAGGGCCGTCGGCGCGCCGATCGTCAGCCTGTGCAGCGGCTCGCGCAGCCTCGAGGGCCTGTGGCGGTATCACCCGGAAACGCAAAGCGACGAAGCATGGGCCGACATGGCCGAAAGCATGAAGCGCGCGGCGAAGATCGCCGAGGAATACGGGCTCATTCTTGCCATCGAGACCGAGGCGAACAATACCATCGACACGCCGGAAAAGGCACGGCGCATCATGGACGAGACCGGCTCCCCTGCGCTCAAAATGATCCTCGATTGCGCAAACCTCTTCCACCCGGGCACAGCTTCGCCCGAGACCATGCGCCCGACCATCGACTGCGCCATGCGCGAATTCGGCAAGGACGTCGTCATCGCCCACGGCAAGGACATCCGCCCGTCCGAAGGCATCGATTTTTGCGGCACGGGCTTTGGCATCGTGGATTTCCCCTATATGGTCCAGAAACTTACCGAGGCCGGTTTCAGCGGCGTCATGGCCCTGCACGGCATTTATAAGGAAGACGACATGCCCATCTGCCTTGAATTCATGAAAAACGCCATCGCGCAGGCGCGAAAGGAGCACGAATGATGAACACGAAGGAATATATCCTTGCGCTTTCCGAAAAGATCGGCCTGCCCGAGGAAGCCGCGCAGTACGCCCTGCCCATTGCCGAACAGCTGGACGGCAGCGCGTTTCTGGAAGAGATCTGGCAGTGCGTGACCTGCAAAGACCACCACGTCCGCTACGGAGCGATCAATCTGTTCCGGCAAAAAGAGGGCGAATACGGCTGCGAGGCCTATCGCATCTGCCTCGCCGCCACGCTCCTGCTCACCCGCAATATGAAAGCCCTGTACGAAGAGAAGGGCTACGACATGCAGATCTACTGGGACAGCCTGCAGGATATCGCCATATGGACCAACTGCTGCAAGAGGGACACCGGCCGCTGGGGCATGAAGCAGTTCGGCTGGCTGACGAAAACGCTCGGCGGCACGCTGTGGCGTCTGGGCCGCATGCAGTTCGAGCTCATCCACTTTGAAGAAGGCCATTACGAAAAGGACGGCGTGGTGCTGAACGACGGCGATATCGTCATCAACACCCACATCCCCGAGGGCGAGCCGCTCACGCCCGAAAAGCGCAAAGACGCGTTCGACCGCGCGGTCAAATTCTTCGGCAGCAACGTGTTCATGTGCGAATCGTGGATGCTTTGGCCCGCGCATTACGAAATGCTCAAGCCCACCAGCAATATCATTTCCTTCATGAACGATTTCGATATTTTCCATAGCTTTGAGCAGCCCGGCGTGAACGACCTGTGGCGCATCTTCGGCTACCGCAGCGATTACCGCCCCGAAAAGCTGCCCGCGAACAGCTCCATGCAGAAGGCCTATATCGAGCGCCTGAAGCAAAACGGCGGCCTGACCGGCGGCGGATACGGTATCCACGTCCATAAATAAGCGCAAAACCCCTTCCGGCAAAGAGGCCGGAAGGGGTTTTCTGTACGCTTGCCCCGCTCTGCGCAGAACGCGTCCGCTTCCTGCGATAGTAGAAAACCAAACTCTGCCTTTGCGAAGAGCGTTTTCCCATTACCGCAGGGCTATCGCCACCGCCGCGCACAGATACGCCACGCAGAACGCGACCGCGCCAATGCTGATATACTTGAACGCCTTTTTGCCCTTTTCTCCATGTTTTTCGCAGACCAGCTGCGCAAC
>JAFQGN010000226.1 GCA_017398245.1 Clostridia bacterium
CCGCTTTTTGCTATCTTTTGTTTACAGGGTGACCGGCTTTCCCGTGCGGGCGGATTCGTAGGCCGCGAACGTGAGCGCCATGGTATCGGCCACGGAATCGAGCCCGTTCATGAAGGGCTCGCCGCCGCCCAGCGACGCGTAAAACGCCTCGATACAAGCGCCGTGCCCGCTGCCCCAATAACTCTTGCCGATGGCCGCGTCGTTTTTGAGCGTGCTGGTACGGCTCGCTCCGTCGGCCTCTTTCACGGTGATATCGTCGCCTTCGAAGCGGATGAGGCGGTTTTCGCAAACGACCTCGACCAGCACGGGCGAATCGACCACATAAGCGGTGGTGGCATAGAAGATGGCGGTCGCGCCGGAGGCAAAGCGGATATGGGCCTCGAGGGTGTCTTCGGTCTCGATCACGCCCTTGAGGTGGCGGTTGGTGGCCGTGGCTTCGATCTCGACCGGCTTGCCCAGCAGGTGCACGAGCAGGTCCATGGTATGGATGGACTGGTTGATGAGCACGCTGCCGCCCTCGGTCTCCAGAGAGCCGCGCCAGCCGGAATCGACATAATACGGGGCCTCGCGGTGCCAGGTGACGAACGCGCGCGCGCCAAGGGGCTTTCCGGCCTTCGCATCGGCCAGAAGGGCCTTCATTTCCTTGGTGGTGGGATTGAATCGGTTCTGGAAGCAGATGCCGATCTTCGCGCCGGAAGCCTTGGCGGCCTCCTGCAGGGCGGCAAACTGTTCCACAGAGATGGCCGCGGGCTTTTCCATGAACACGTTCACGCCCCTCTTGAGCGCTTCGACGGCCATGGGCACGTGCAGAACGTGGGGCGTGCAGATGTGCAGCACGTCCGGCTTTTCGGTTTCCAGCATTTCGATGTAATCGGTATACGGCTTGGCGCCGTGCTCGGCCGCGCGGGTCTGCGCGCGCTCGGGTTTGATATCCGCGCAGGCAACGAGATCGGTAAAATTCGCCTGAGAGAGAACCTGGGCATGCACGCGGGAAATGCCGCCGCAGCCGACGATCGCAGATTTCATGCAAAACGCTCCTTTTATCCGAATGTATTCCCCGAAATTCGTTTATTCCTCGCCCCCGGCCAGTTTGCGATAGAGCGTGGCCAGCAAAAGGGCGGCGATATCGCAAGCGACGACGCTCGCGCCCGTGGGCAGATTCCACAAAAACGAGAGGGCAAGCCCCACTAAGAAGCATACCACGGAAACGGCCGCCGCGCAAGCGACCATGCCCTTGAAGGAGTGGGTGAGCTTGCGGGCCGCCATGGCCGGGAAGATGATCAGGCTGGAGATGAGCATGGTGCCCATCATGCGCATGCCAAGGACCACCGTGACAGCGGTCAGCAGCGCGATGACCAGCTGGTACAGGTCCACATTGACGCCCGTCGCCTGCGCGTTCACCTCGTCATAGGTCACGGAAAACAGCCGATTGAACAGCACGACAAACATGGCGATGACCACGATGCTGAGCACTGCCGAGAGCAAAAGGTCGCTCTCGGTGAGCGCGAGGATGGATCCAAACATATAATTCGACACATCGATGTTGAATCCTTTCGTGACGGACGTAATAATTACGCCGAAGGAGAGGGCGGCGGTGGAGATCACGCCGATGGCGGCGTCTCCGCCGAGTTTCTTTTTGCGGCTGAGCCACATGATGAACACCGCGCCGAGGCCCACCATGGGCACAGAAACGGCCATTTGCGGAAGGCCCAGCGCCGAGGCAAGCGAAAGCGAGGCAAAGCCGACCTCGCCAAGGCCATGGCCGATGAGCGAATAGCGCTTGAGCACGAGGATGACGCCCAGAAGCGCCGCCGAGAGCGACACCAGTACGCCCACGACGAGCGCGCGCTGCATGAAGGAATACTGCAGCATTTCGATCAATGCGAGCATGTGCAGGCCTCCTCTCCCCTGGCCTCGCCGATGCGGGGCCACTGTTCCGTCGGGCCGAGATAGACCACTTTCGCGTCCATTTCCAGCACTCTGTCGGCGCTGTGGGCAACGTAATCCCAGCAGTGGGTGGAGATCAGCATGGTGATGCCCAATTTTTCGCGCAGATCGTCAAAGATGCCGTGCAGCTCGTGCGTGATATGCGGATCCAGAGCCGAGCAGGGCTCGTCCAGAACCAGCAGGTCCGGATCGGCCGCAAGCGCCCTTGCCAGAAGCACGCGCTGCTGCTGGCCGCCCGAGAGCGCGCCGATCTGCTTTTTCAGAAAGCCTTCGATCTTGAGCAGCTTTGCCGTTTCCATAGCCTTCTGCTTGTCCGCCCTGGTATAGAACGGGCGGAAGCGGCCCGGGATCTGCGTGCCGGAGAGGACGATTTCCCAGACGGTGGCGGGAAAATCGCGCTCGGCGAGGTGGGTCTGCTGCATATAGGCGACGCGCAGGCCCTTTTCCATTTTGATCGTGCCCTTGTCCGGCTTGAGCAGGCCCACGCAGGCCTTGAGCAAGGTGGATTTGCCCGAGCCGTTCGCGCCGACCAGGCAGAGGTTTTCGCCCTTATAAACGCACAGGCTCACATCCTGCACAACGCTCTTTCCGCCATAGGAAAGAGTTACATTTTCCAGCGTGATCGCTTTTTCCATGGTTCACCCCGTTTTTTCATAATCCTGATTTTTCCAGCTGCCGACGTTGCGCACGGCCTGCCGCAGAGCAGGACGGCGGGCAGTCTGCCGTTTATTTCCAGCCGCCTGCGATGAGCACGGCCTTCCCGCAGAGCCGGACGGCGGGCAGTCTGCCGTTTATTTCCAGCCGCCGGCGATGCGCACGGCTTGTCCGCAGAACAGGACGGCGGGCAGGCCGCCGTTTTATTTCCAGCCGCCTGCGATGAGCACGACGGCGTTCACACAAAGCGAAGCCGCAGCCGCCCAGCCGACGCCATCGATCATAAAACCGTCGATCCAGCCGTCGCAGGCCATGAGAAGAACGACGTCGATGACAAAATTGGAGAGGCCAAGCGTGAGGCAGCCGATGGGCAGAGTCAGTACGCGCAGCACGGGCCGCAGGATGAGATACGCGAGGCCCAGCACCGCGCCGGCCCAGAGCGCGTCCTCCGGCGAGGCTGCGTGCACGCCGCTAAGAAGCGCGGTGCAGGCGTAGACCATCAGCACGCAGGCCAGAAAGGTGATCGTCATGCGCGATGTACGCATGGGGCTTTTTCTGCTCATCGGTTTTCCTCCAGAATTTCCTGAAAATGCTTCCACGCGCCCTGCATGGGCGGGCAGGAGAGGACCGTGACCGGTTCTTTCTTGGTGGGATGTTCGACTGTGAGCGCATGCGCCCACAGGCACAGCTGCTGGCCTGGCTGTCCGCCGCCGTAGCGCGCGTCTCCCCAGAGGGGGAAGCCGGCGTTTTTGAGCTGCACGCGGATCTGGTGCGGCCTGCCGGTCTCCAGTTCTACTTCAAAGAGGGTAAGGCCTTCGCATCTGGCGATGGGCCTTGCGGTGAGGCGAGCGTCCTTTGCGCCGGGCGTTCCCTTGGGCACGACGCGCACCATGCCGGTCTTTTCGTCCTTGAGCAGCCAGTCTTCCGGGTGCAGCGTGTTTTTGCACACGCCCTGCCCCACGGCCCAGTAGCGCTTGTCGGTATCGTGGGTACGGAAGGCCTCGGAAAGGCGCGAGGCTGCCTTGGACGTGCGCGCGAAGACCATTGTACCGCCGACGGGCCTGTCCAGCCGGTGCACAAGGCCGAGATAGACCTCGCCCGGCTTGCCAAGGCGCTCTTTGAGAAAGCCCTTGCAGGCGGTGAGCAGGTCCAGATCGCGCGAGGAATCGGCCTGAACGGGCATGTTCGCCGGTTTTTCCACAAAAAGAAGGTGGTTATCGGCCCTCAGCACGCGGATGGTATAGCGGCCGGCCTGAAATTTTTCGCCCGCTTCGATGGGAAGGATGTTTTTTTCCATTTATACCTCGCCCTTTTCCGTTTCACGCAGCACGTAACTGGGCCGCGCCTTTACCTCGGTATAGGTTTTTGCAAGATACTGGCCGATGATGCCCAGGCACAGAAGCTGTATGCCGCCCACGAACAGGATGATGCACACAAGGCTGGGCCAGCCGAACGCCGAGCCGCCAAAGAGCAGCTGGCGCACGATGACGAACACGATGGCCGCCACGGCAAACAGGCACATGGCCAGGCCTATCAGAGACGCCAGCGAGAGCGGCGCGGTGGAAAAGGCGAGGATACCGTCGATCGAATAGAGGAACAGCTTCCAGAAGGACCATTTGGTGGTGCCGGCGGCGCGTTCCACATTGCGGTAGCTCATCCACACGGTTTTAAAGCCCACCCAGCCGAAAATGCCCTTGGAGAAGCGGTTGCGCTCCGGCATGGAGAGGATGGCCTTGACCACGCGGCGGCGCATGAGGCGGAAGTCGCGCGCGCCGTCTACAATTTCGGTTTTGGACATTTTATTGATGAGCTTATAGAACATGCGCGCGAAAAACGAGCGCACGGGCGGCTCGCCCTCGCGGGTCTCGCGCCTTGCGGCGGCGACGTCGGCCGTGGGGTCGGCCTTGAGGGTTTCGTACATTTTGAGCAGGAGCTCGGGCGGGTCCTGAAGGTCGGCGTCCATCACGGCCACAAAATCGCCCTCGGCGTGCTCAAGGCCGGCCAGCATGGCCGCTTCCTTGCCGAAATTGCGCGAAAAGGAGAGATAGCGCACGTCTTTGCGCTCGGCAGCAAACTTGCGCAAGAGAGAGAGCGTTTCATCGTGCGAGCCGTCGTCCACAAAGAGGTAGGTCAGCTCGGCCCCCTGCATTTTCCGGGCGATCTTGTCCGTCGCCTGCAGAAACAGCGGGAGCACCTCCTGCTCGTTATAGCAGGGCACGATCACGGTGATTTTATCCATGAGGCTGCCTCCGTTTCGTCATTTATGGTACCGTTCCCCGGCGAGGATCTTTTCGCTGCGGTAGAGCTGTTCGAGCAGCATGATCCGGGCCAGAGTGTGCGGCATGGTCAGGTTGGAAAGCGAGATCTTCTCGTCTGCACGGGCGATGACCTCATCGGAAAGGCCGAGCGAGCCGCCGATGACGAACGCGATGCGCCCGCCGCCGCGGCTGATATCGCCAAGGTGCGCGGCGAGCTTTTCGCTGTCGGGCGCGCTGGCCTTGATGCACAGCGCGATGACCCGCTCGCCGGGCTTGATCTGCTTGAGAATGGCCTTGCCCTCTTTTTCCATGACCTGTTTTTGGATGGCAGGGGAAGAATGCGCGGGTTCGGGCAGGTCTTCCACTTCGCGTACGGCATAGGCTCCGAAGCGCGAAAGGCGTTTCATATATTCGGCGCAGGCCTGGCGCTGCCAGTCTTCCTTGAGCTTGCCCACGCATATGATCGCAGCGTTCATAGTTATCCTCCGAAGCGGGCGCTACAGCATGCCCGCCATTCGCAAAAAGTCTATAAAGAGCACGGCCAGCGCGGTAACAACGGCAGCGGCCAGAACGAATACCTCCGCCGCGTCCATTTGCACGATGCGCGCGGGGCGGTTTTTCCACGGCGCGGGCTCGTGCGGCCTGGCGCTGCACACGGCGCGGATCAGAAACAGGAACGCAAGCCCGAGCAGAACGGTTTCCAGCGCGAGAAGGCCCGCGCCCTGCTTGCCGCCCAGTTCGCGCCAGAGGCGGCCAAAGCGCGCGGCCTGCACGCCGATGGCGGACTGGATCTGCCGGGCGGCGATACCCGCGACCAGCACGCCCATATGCATACTGACGGACAGGAGCAGGCTGCCCGTGCGCGCGGCGATACAGCCTGCCGCCAGCAGGAGCATAAACGCAGCGGGCAGAGTGACGACAGAGCCGCTCAGCAGAGCGCCCAGCGCGGCCACAGTGAGCACGGCATAGCGCGTGCCGCGCCGTTCCCATGCGGAAAGCATAGTTCCATGCCAAAGCCATCCGGCCGAAATGGCGGGAAGAACGCCCGAGGCGAGCACGCGCAGCACATACAGATAGGTGGGCGCATACTGCCCCGCGGCTACGTGGCGCGAGACGTTCAGGCCGAGGCGCTGCAAAAACGCGCCGGTGAGCAAGGTGAGATCATCGGTAAACAGGACGCCCGCGCAGATGGCCAGCAGCGTGAGCATGCCCTGCGCGATAGTGGGCGGGCTCAGGCGCAGGCGCTTTTCCCGGGCAGAGGGGCGGATGGTATGCGTCATGCGCGCGGCGAGGCCGATATACAAAAGGCCCTGCAGCGCGTCCCAGACGACTGCGGCTTCCGCGGCAGACCACTGCGCGGGCAGAAACAGCCGCAGCGCGGTGATGCACGCCATGCCCATGGCGGCAAAGAGCGCGGCGGCGTTGGCCTCCATCAGCGCCGGACGGCCCTTGCGCCGGTTTTGTTGCTTCATTTTGTTCATCCTTTTCAGACCGCGCGGGTCTGCTCCTCATCTCCGTCCAGAATATAGCGGCCGCTCAGCCCGCTGCGGGAGGCAACGCCCAGCGGGATATCCACGCCCGCCTGCCTCAGGTGCATGGCGACCGATTCCCACGCAAGCTCCGGGAAATTGTTTTCGCCCGAAAGGTGGCCGAGCAAAATCTGCTTTACGCCCCTTGCGCAAAGCTGCGCGGCGGCGGTTCCGGCATCGTCGTTGGAGAGATGGCCGCGCTTGCCAAGAATGCGCATTTTGAGCTCGTAGGGGTATTTTCCAGCGCGCAGCATATCTACATCGTGGTTGGATTCCAGAAGCAGCATATCGGCCCCGGCGACGGCGTCCATCCAGTTTTGCTCGATGCAGCCCACGTCTGTGGCGATAGCCAGCTTCCTTCCTCCACCTTCAAACGCGTAGCCCACGGGGCCGGCGGCGTCGTGCGGGATGGAGAACGGGTTTATCTGCAGGCTGCCGATCTGCAGCGGGCAGCCGGGCTCGATACAGCGCACGAGGTCGCCCGGGATGCGGCCGATCTTGCTTTCCATGGCCTGCCATGTCGGCTCCGTCGCATAAACGGGGATCTTATATTTGCGCATGAGAACGCCCACGCCGGCGATGTGATCCAGATGCTCGTGCGTAACGAATATGGCCCCGAGGCGGGAAATATCCGCCCCTGCCTTTTGCATTTCTTCGGTTATCCTTTTGCCGGGCAGGCCTGCATCGACCAGGATGCAGGTATCGTCCAGCTGCACATACAGAGCGTTGCCGCTCGAACCGCTGAACAGCGGCGCAAAAACAAAAGCCATAGTTCACCTTCCTATGTATCAACCTATAAAGTATACCACAGGATTTGAAAAGAAAGCCACATATATACGGTTGTTTGCGAAAACCTAACCGTAAAGCCCAACTGGGGTTTGCATTACGGGGCGCTTGTTTGCTATAATAGGGGGACATTGAGCATTATTTCTGATCGGAGGAATCCTTCCATGGCCAAATATCGAGATCTTCCCGGCCGCCGCGCTCTGCCCGGCGCGCTTCTGCCCGAAGACGCGCCCGTGAAGCGCGACGGGCTGCACCCGGCGACGAAGGTGTTCATCACCCTGTTTGTTATTTTCGCGCTGGTATTCCTCGGCCTTGCTTACGGCGGACAGGGGATGTCCATGTACGTGCACTGGTACTGGGTCGCGCCGCTGCTGTTTTCGCTGTGCGGGCTGTGCCTTTCCGTGCTGCTGACGCTGGGGCTGCGCAAGCTGGGCCGCACGCGCTGGTCAAAGCTGGCGATGACCTGCATCGGCGTGCTGGTGGTCAGCGGCGTGCTGGGCGCGGGGCTTGCGCTGACGTTCACCTTCTTTGACCAGGGCGAACGGCCGATCGCCTATATGGATTCGCCCGAGGGGGAGCGCATCGTGATCATGCGTTCTGTGAACCAGGAGCGCGATCCCATCCCGCAGGGCGGCTACACAGTGCAGTACACAGCATACCAGATGCTCAACCGCTTTTTCTGCCTGAATCTGGGCGATGCAAACTGCCCGCCGGTGTATTCCACCACGCAGCTGGAGCCCAAGTGGGAAGTGGAATGGCTGGAAAACGGCGACGCGCGGCTGTATCTGCCCGAATATGAGACCCTGCCGCACGGCCAGACGTATCTGACCGTGTACGACCTTGGCGATCTCGACGCCAGCATAGCGGAAAAGGGCATCGGCACGTACATTGCCAATGCGACGCCCGAGCCGGAGATCGAGCCGACTCCGGAGCCGACCCCTGCTCCTACGGTCGATCCCTTCGCATACTAATGACTTAGAGCCCTTTTTCCCAGCGGGAAGAGGGCTCTTTTTTGAGCAAAGGAGGCTTTCTGATGTTCCGAAAGACGATTTTCGCCGCAGAAACGGGCGGTTACAGCGCGTACCGGATCCCCACGTGCATATGTCTGCCTTCCGGAAGGCTGATCGTTTTTATTGAGGGGAGGCGCAACTCCCTGTCCGATTACGGCTGCATCCACATCCTTGCGCGCATTTCCGACGACGGCGGGCGCAGCTTCGGCGAGACCTTCCTTGTAGCCGATAACGGAGAGAACACCGTTGGCAACCCCTGCCCGGTGTTTGACCGGGAGACCGGGCGGCTGCACCTGCTGCTCAACGGCAATCTGCGCGACGGCGGCGAGCATTTGATTTTGCAGGGCAAGGCGCCGCGCAGCGTTTTCCATATATACAGCGACGATGCGGGCGAGACGTGGTCTGCGCTGCGCGACATTACGAAGGATGTGAAGCGGCCTGACTGGACATGGCATGCAACGGGGCCCTGTCACGCGCTGCAAACGGAGAGCGGGCGGCTGATCGTGCCCTGCAACCACGCGGTGCTGAATGCGCAGCGCACGGCCTCCGGCCCGTATATTTCCGGCACGATCTATTCCGACGACCACGGCGATACATGGCATGCGGGCGCGGATGTGGGCGAATACACGAACGAATGTTCGCTGGCCGAGCTGCCCGGGGGCGAGCTGTACATGAACATGCGCTCGTATCACGGCAAAAACAGGCGCGCTGTGGCCCGCAGCTGCGACGCCGGGGCGTCATGGAGCGATGTGGCTTTGGACGAAGCGCTGGTCGAGCCCGTGTGTCAGGGCAGCGTGATCGCCTGCGGGGGGAGCTTGTATTTCACGAACCCGGCTTCTGTTGCGCGCGAGCGGCTGACGCTGCGAAGTTCTTGTGACGGCGGGCGCACATGGCCCGCATCCCTTGTGCTGCACGAGGGGCCGGCGGCGTATTCCGACATTGCCGTTTTGCCGGGCGGAGAGCTGTTTGTGCTGATGGAATGCGGAGAGGGCGCGCCGTATGAGCGGGTGGACGCTGTAATTATCGGGCCGGAGGAATTCTAAGCATGCAGAACCGATTTGCAAGCGCGCAAAGGCTGATGGAAATTCTGCGCAGTTTTCCCGAGGTGCGCGACTGCAGCCTGTACGGAAGTCTTGCCCGCGGAAC
>JAFQGN010000227.1 GCA_017398245.1 Clostridia bacterium
CGCACAGGCGCGGCGAGAGATGCGGCTTGCCCTCGGCCCAGTCCGCTTCGATCAGCCCTGCGTCGGCCAGAAGCAGGTCGGCTCCGGCAGCGAACGCAGAAAGGCCGGGAAGCGTGTTCGTATCGCCGGTATAGACAAACGTTTTTCCCTCGCATTCCACCTTCACGCACGATGCGGGCACGGGGTGGCGCGCAGAAAAGAAGCTGATGCGGAAGAGGCCTGTCTCGAAAGTCTCATGCGGACGAAGCTGCCAGCCCACGCTTTCCAGCGCGGCCTTTGCAAAGGCGGGCTCGCTTTGCGCATACACGGGCACGGCGTTCGCTCCCGCAAGATAGCCCAGCGGCAGCATATCGGAAATATGATCCCAATGCAGATGGGAAAGGACGATGGCGTTCAGCGAAGCGGGATCGCGCCGGGCAACCAGCCGCGAAAGCGAACCGCTGCCCAGATCCAGCGCGATGGCCGCGCCGCATCCGGCCTCCAGAAGATAGCCCGAGCACGCGCCCTGCGCGCCCGGAACGGGGCCCTGCCAGCCCAGTACATGCAATTTCATGGGAAGATCCCTCCTTGGTATCCTTCAATATAGCACATCGCCGTGCGCTTCGCAATCCCGGAAAGGGGACAGGCGGGGCGCGCATATAGTTTGCGGGAAAGAGATTTGGGAGATGATGCTTGCGTGAATACCCCTGTGTTGGGCATGTTTTTTGCAAAGGATCCGCTGGCGCTGAAGCCGTTTGCGGGCGGGCAGTACCGTGTGATGGGCAGGCATGCGCTGAGCGCGCGGGAAATGTGCGCAGACAGCGGCGCGGCGGCGTGCATATGGGGCAGGCTGCGCGGCGCGAGACAGCTGCGGCGCGCATTGGAGCGGGACGGGGTAAGGACGGAGGAGAATTGCTCCGATGCGGCGCTGATCCTGGCCGGATACCGGCTTTGGGGTGAGGAGCTACCTGCACATATCGAAGGCCCGGCCTCCGCCGCCGTGATCGACCGCGACGCCGACAGGCTGCTGCTCATTCGCGACCGTATGGGCGAAGCGCCTTTGTTTTATGCCCGGGCCTGCGGGGGCGTGGCGTTTTCCGACAGGCCGCTGCCGCTTCTGCACGCGCCCGGCGTGAGCCGCACGGTGGACCGGGAGGGCCTGTGTGAAATCTTCGCCCTCGGCCCCGCGCGCACGCCCGGCAAGACGCCTCTGCGGGACATAAACGAGCTGGAGCCGGGCTGCTTTCTGCTGGCGAGGGAGAACGATGTGTGCATCGGGCGATATTTTGCGCTGGACGCGCAGGAGCATACCGACGACGAGCGCACGACGGTCGAAAAAACGCGATTTTTGCTGGAACAGGCTGTGGGGGACACGATCGCGCTGCAGCCTTCCTGCATGATCTCGGGCGGGCTGGATTCGAGCGCGGTCATGGCGCTGTATGCGAAGATCGCAGGTCGCCCGCCGCTGGGGTTTTCGGTGGATTATGAAGACGACGAGCGCTATTTTGAATCGACCCTGTTCCGGCCGGAGAGGGATGCTCCATGGGCAAAGCTGGCGTGCGAGGCCGTGGGCGCAAGGCAGGTGTGCATTGAGCTTTCCTCCGCGCGGCTGGCCGAATCGCTTTCGGATGCGGTGCAGGCGCGCGGCTTTCCGGGCATGGCCGATATCGATTCGTCCCTTTTGCTGTTCGCGCGCTCGATCTCCTCGTGCTCCGAAGCCACGCTCATGGGCGAATGCGCCGACGAGGCGTTTGGCGGCTATCCCTGGTTCCAGCGCGACGAGCTGATCTGGCGCGATGGGTTCCCGTGGTCGGGTTCGCTGCCGCTGCGCGAGAGCGTTTTGCGGGCAGATGTGCGCGAAAAGCTGCGCCTGAGCCGGTATGCGGCCATGCGTTATCATGAAGCCTGCGCTGCGCTGCCCGTTTTGCCCGGAGAAGAGCAGCGCGAAGCCCGTCTGCGCATGCTGCAGGGGCTGGTGTTCAAGTTTTTCATGCCGAATCTGCAGGAGCGGGCCGTGCGCATGTGCATGGCCTCGGGGGTCGTGCCGCTCACGCCGTTTTGCGATGAGAGGCTGATCGAATACCTGTACAATGTGCCGTGGCGGCTGAAGAATCTGCACGGCGAGACAAAGGGCCTTCTGCGCGAGGCGGTGGGCGAGCTTCTGCCCGACAGGCTTTTGCGGCGCAAAAAGAGCCCCTATCCCAAAACCTGCCACCCGCAGTACACGCGCCTGGTCTGCGCGCAGATCGAACAGCTGGCAAAGGACGACGACGCGCCCATCTGGGCCGTTTGCGACCGCGAGGCCGTGCTCACCCTTGCCCGCGGAGATCTTTCTCCCGCGCGCATGCCGTGGTACGGGCAGTTGATGGCCGGGCCGCAGATGCTTGCGTATCTTTTGCAGGTGGATATGTGGCTGCGGCTGTGCGGCGCGCAGATCAAGCTGGATTAAGGGAAGACAGGGCTGCCTGTTGCCTTCAGGCGTGAGGATCGTACGGAATGCATGCCGGGCTGCTTATCGGCCGCAGGCGCGCGTGGTATGCCGGTTCGGTTTGCACGGGAGTGCGGGCGGATTGCAGGAAACAGGCGAAATCAAGGCGGAAATGTTAAAAAATGGGAGCGGAATTGTATTGACAGACGGCGGTCGGGCCGCTATAATCTTCTTCGGAGCGAGCGATCGTTCCATCCTGGGGTGTTCGTAACGTTTCTGCATTTACCCACATTTTCACAAAAGGATGCCGGAGTCATTACCGCGACTGATGTCATGCCCCCGCACTTGTGCGCCAGGGGAAGACAGATGCACGTGCAGGCATCCGCCCTGCCATTGGCGGGTGAAAACGCAGGGGCGAGCGGCACTTTCGGGGCCTTTTTTTACCACAGAGCAGTCCTTCGGGGCTGCTTTTTTGTTTTGATACAGATGTTCTCTCTGAAAGGGGCTGCCGGGTGCGTAGCTTAAGGAGCCTGCGCATGCTTTGCTGCGATTTTTGCGGATAAGTATTCTACAATTCCCCTAATATGGGATTCTCAAGGGGCAATGTCCCTTGAGCAGGGGCGCGGGGACGGAATTCCCGCCGTTTGCCGGGTTCTTCCCGCGGCTGCGGCGGCATATTCTGCTGCGGAGAGGGGGCATTGCCATGATGAAAAACGATTACCGGCGCGCGCTGATCATGCTGCGCGCTTTGGAGCCGGGCCTGAGCGGATATGTGCGCCTGGAGCGCAGGACGCTGATGGGAACCATGCAGTTCAATGTTTCCGGCCTGCGCACGGCGGATTCCTTGCAGGCGGCTTTGGCCGCGCGCACGCCGACGGGCTGGAAGATCGTGCATATTGGAACTCTCGGCCAAAACCAGCGCGGACAGGCGGGCCTGAACTGGACGTTCGACCCGCGCAGCATAGAGGGGCTGCCGCTGGAACGCTATGCCGCGCTGCTGGTGCTTGCCCTTGGCGAGGACGGCTGCCGGACGCTGCTCACGGGCTATGTGAACGGCTCGGTCCGCCTGGACTGGCAACGCGTGGAGGACGCCGCTTGCGCAAGCTATACGCCGCAGCCGCGCTCTGCGCAGCCGGAGGATAGGAGTGCGGTGTGCGACGCTGCTTTGGAGGACAGCGCGCAGTCGGAAGAGACAGGCGCGCTGAGCGATGAACAGCCGGATGCGATCCCGGCGCAGGAGGATACGGCAGGCCCGTCCTGCACAACGCCCATTTTCCTGCCCGCGCAGGAGGAAGAGAGAATCGGTGAGCCGGCTGCGCAGGAGGGGCAGTTGCCGGGGACGACGCCCATCTTTCTTTCGCAGGGGGTGACGGACGAAGGCGAAGCGCGGGAAGAAGAGGCTGTTTCCACGGCGGAAGAGGAGATGGACCGGCCTGCGATGAGCGCAGGTGTTCTGGAGGAGCAAGACGCAATGGACGTCTCCGCGATGGGCGCAGGTGTTCTGGCGGCGCAGGATCCGATGGACGTTCCCGCAGGCGGGGTTACGGCTTTGCAGGCGCTGGGGATCGACCCGGAAAAGCCATGGCCGGAGGGGATCGAGCCCCTGCGCGCCGTCTTTGCCGCCGCGCCGCCCGTACCGGTTTCCGCGCAGCCGGGCTATGTGTTCATCCGAGCGTGGCATTCGGCCTCGTGTCCGGAATGCGCGGTGGGTGTGCGCGCTGTGAACGGGGCGCCGGAGAGCGTGGCATGGGCCATTCCCGGGGAAAAGGCACCGCAGCCGCCGGAGGGTCTTGAGGGGTACACATGGCAGGACGGATGGTGGATCGCCGTGGCCGATGCGCAAAGCGGCGCGTACCGGGTCATTGCGCCGGAATAAAGAAGCGGATCCGGCGACGCGGGGAAAGTGAATTCTGTCGTTGCGCCGGAATAAAAGGACGGCAGCCCGGCGCGGCAGGATTTGTCGCCGGGCAGGGATAGAGAAGCAGGCGGCGCAGGGCGGATGGACGGGACTATCGCGCCGGAGAAGGATAAGGCTGTGTTGGATAGGCGAAACAAACTGATCTGAGCTGACGCGAGTAGCACTGCGCAGCAGATGGAGCGGCGGCGTATTGTGCGCGCTGCACTACGACAGAAGAGGCCCAGGCCTGTCGGCCCGTTCCTTGCCTGCAATGGCGCGCGGTGCTATAATGGCGTGGATATTGGTTTACGAAAGGGGAATGCCCGATGCGGCGCATGGCAGGGGCGGACGAATATAAAACCAGCATACGGTGCACTATCATCGAGGCGGCGCTGGAGTATTTCATCAGCATTCTGGTCTCGGGCGCGTATCTTGCGCGTATTACGGGCGCGCTGGGCTTTTCGGACAGCCTGACGGGCGTGCTTTCCTCGTTTGTTTCGCTGGGCTGCCTGTTTCAGCTGGGCTCTGTCGTGCTGCTGAAGAACGTGCGCAGCGCGAAAAAACCTGTGCTGGCCGGATACACGGTGAACCAGCTGCTGTTTGTGCTGGTCTATCTGCTGCCCGTGCTGCCGATGGCCGCTGCGGTCAAGACGGTTCTGTTTCTTGTCTGCTTCTGCGGCGCGTTCGCCATTTCGAACCTGATCATTCCGGCAAAGACGGACTGGTTTCTCGGCCTTGTGGACGATCGCTCGCGCGGTATGTTTACGGCGAAGAAGGAGATCGTCAGCCTCATCGGCGGCATGGCCTTCAGCTTCGGCATGGGGCGCATGATCGACACGCTCGAGGCGGCGGGAAACACGCCCGGCGCGTTTATTGCCGGTGCGGTCACGGTTTTTGTGCTGATGGTACTGCACAAGTTTTCGATTCTGCCTGTGAAGGAAAAAGCGAGGGCGGCCGGTGCGCCCGGCGAAAAGGCGGATATCCGAGCGCTGCTGAAGGACGGCATGTTCCTGCGCATTGTGCTGGTGTTCGTGCTGTGGAACATCGCCATGTATTCGGCCGTTCCCTTCTACGGCGCGTACCAGATCAAGGAACTCGGCTTTTCGATGACCTTCGTTTCGATCCTGTCCATCGCCTACGCTGTTGTGAGGGCGAGCTGTTCCCCGGCGATGGGCCGCCTTGCGGACAGGAAGGGATTTGGTTCCATGGTGCGGCTGTGCTTTGCGATCGCCGCGCTGGGCTTTTTTGTGAACATATTCACCGTTCCGGCAAACGGCAAGGTGTTTTACATGCTGTATTACTGCCTGAACGCGATCTCGATGGCGGGGATCAATTCCTCCATCGCCAACCTGATCTTCGACCATGTGCACGGCCCGAACCGGCGCAGCGCCCTGGCGATCAATTCGGCTGTGGGCGGGGCCTCGGGCTTTCTGGCTACATGCTGCATGAGCGCGGTCGTCGCGCGGATCCAGCAGCAGGGCAACGCGCTCTTCGGGCTGCATATGTACCCGGCGCAGTTTGCCTCGGCCGTGGCATTCGGCATTACGGCGCTGCTCGTTGCGTATGTGCATTTTGCCGTGGTGCGGCCTTCGCGGGGGAAATAACGCGCGCCGCCTTGTACAGGGCTCGGGTTGCTGATACAATGGGACTGCGAGAAACGACTTGATAAAGAAAGGGATAAAAAATATGAATGTATTGCAGGCCGTAGTGCTGGGCGCTGTGCAGGGTCTGGCCGAGTTTCTGCCGGTCAGCTCTTCGGGGCATCTGGTGCTGGTGCAGAAGATCTTCGGCATGGAGACCGGCTCGATCACGCTGGAGGTGCTCATGCACCTGGGCACGCTGATCGCCGTTTTCGCCGTGTACTGGCGCGAGATCTGGAACATGATCTGCCACCCGTGGAAGAGCGATCTGAAATGGCTGGTTGTTGCGACGATCCCGGCGGTGGTCGTTCGCCTTCTCTATACCGATCTGTTCGTGAAAATTTTCGAAGGCACGGCGGTGGAAGGCATATTTGCCGCCATCCGCGACGGCCTCGGTGGGTTTATCGATACCGCGTTTGCCGGTGGGTTCCTCGGCTGGGCATTTTTGCTAACCAGCGGCATTTTGATGCTGGGCGAATACCTTTCCCGAAAGGCGATGAAGCGCCACAGGAACGTGCGCGGTGCGGATGCGATCGTGATGGGTCTGATGCAGGCGGTGGCCGTGCTGCCGGGCGTTTCGCGCAGCGGTTCCACCATTGCCGGCGGCCGTGCCAGGGGCCTTTCCGGCAAAAAGACGGCCGATTTCGCGTTTATGATGTCCATCCCGGCTATTCTCGGCGCGGTGGTGATGGACGGCAAGGACATTCTTACCGGCGAGATCGCCGAAGCTCTGCCCGTCATGCCGATGATCGTGGGCGTGCTCACCAGCATGGTGTTCGGCTTTATCGCCATCCGCTTTATGATCGCTGCGGTCAAGAAGGGCGGTATGCGCCATTTCGCGGTGTACACCTTCTGTCTCGGCCTGCTCGTGCTGGTCGATCAGTACATTACGCACATTTTTTTCTGAGTGCGGGGGAAGTACGTCAGGGGCGCTGCCATGAGGTACGGCAGGGACTCTGTCCCCGCACCTGTGCGGGTTACGTTGGGGCGCTGCCCCAAACCCCGCTTAAGGGAATGATTCCCTTAAGAATCCTCATTATTGGGCTGATGGTTTCTATCGATAAAAAGGATCGCCCGGCAAAACGTACCGTTTGGGCCGGGCAAGGCAAGTAATACTATTCACCTACAGCAATACATAACGAAAGGCTGGCCCACGCTGTTAAGCGTTGCCAGCCTTCTTCTCTATCACGCTATAATACCCAACCCCATAGATGGGATTCTTAAGGGACATTGTCCCTTAAGCAGGGGCGCAGGGGGCAGCGCCCCCGCCGTTCCCCCGGCGTGCCTCCGCGCCTTACTGCATGCCCGGGATCTTCGGCAGGCCGTTGAAGCCGGTGGCCAGATCGTCGTCGGTGGGGATGTAATCGCTCATCTGGCCGTCATTGAACTTCTGGTAGGCGTACATATCGAAATAGCCGGTGCCGGTCAGGCCAAAGACGATGGTCTTCTGCTCGCCGGTCTCCTTGCACTTGAGCGCCTCGTCGATGGCGACGCGGATGGCGTGGCTGCTCTCCGGAGCGGGCAGGATGCCCTCCACGCGCGCGAACTGCACGGCGGCTTCAAACACGTCGGTCTGCACCACGCTGCGGGCCTCCATCAGGCCGTCCTCATACAGCTGGGAGAGGGTGGAACTCATGCCGTGGTAGCGCAGGCCGCCGGAATGGTTGGCGGAGGGGATGAAGCCGGAGCCGAGGGTGTACATCTTCTGCAGCGGGCAGACCTTGCCGGTATCACAGTAGTCGTACACATACTTGCCGCGGGTCAGGCTCGGGCAGGAAGCGGGCTCGACCGCGATGAAGCGGTAATCCTTTTCGCCGCGCAGCTTTTCGCCCATGAAGGGGGAGATCAGGCCGCCGAGGTTGGAACCGCCGCCCGCGCAGCCGATGATGATATCGGGCTTGACGCCGTACTTGTCCAGCGCGGCCTGGGTTTCCATGCCGATGACGGACTGGTGCAGCAGCACCTGGTGCAGAACGGAGCCCAGCACATAGCGGTAGCCCTCGGTGCCGGTGGCAACTTCGACCGCCTCAGAAATGGCGCAGCCCAGAGAGCCGGAGGTACCCGGGTGCTCTTCAAGGATCTTGCGGCCCACGGCGGTGGTCTCAGAGGGGCTGGGGGTCACGTCCGCGCCGTAGGTGCGCATGACCTCGCGGCGGAAGGGCTTCTGCTCATAGGAACACTTGACCATGAACACCTTGCAGTCCAGCCCGAAATAGGAACAGGCCATGCTCAGCGCGGTGCCCCACTGGCCGGCGCCGGTTTCGGTGGTCACGCCCTTGAGGCCCTGCGCCTTGGCGTAATAGGCCTGCGCGATGGCGGAATTGAGCTTGTGGCTGCCGGAGGTGTTGTTGCCTTCGAACTTATAGTAGATATGCGCGGGGGTGCCCAGCTGCTTTTCCAGGCAATAGGCGCGTACCAGCGGAGCCGGGCGGTACATCTTGTAGAAATCGCGGATCTCATCCGGGATCGGAATGAGCTGGTCGGTATCGTTCAGCTCCTGCTTCACCAGTTCATCGCAGAAGACCTTGCCCAGTTCCTCGGCGGTCATGGGCTGGAAGGTCTCGGGATTGAGCAGCGGGGCGGGCTTGTTTTTCATATCCGCCTTCACATTGTACCAATAGCGCGGCAGCTCTTCTTCGGTAAGATAGATCTTGTAGGGGATTTCGATGTTGGACATGGTGCAGTCTCCTTTCGGTATATCGGCTGCGGCGGTCGATCGGCAGACAGGGCATAAAAAAAGCCCCTGTCCGCACAGAAAGAACGCCGTGTGTTCTTTCTGGGACAAAAGCCTGTAGCTTCTGCGGTGCCACCCATATTGGCGAAAGATTCGCCCACTCTGCAGCGCACAAACATGCGCCCTTCCCGGTAACGGTGGAAATCCGTCGCGGCATACTTGGCAAAACGCCTTTCCTCGCGCCCTCGGCAGCCCATTCGGCAAAGCTCCTGCTGCCGCCATCCCACCGCCGGCGGCTCTCTTGGAACAGGCATTCTCTGCGTACTCTTCTGCCTCATCGGTTTTGATGTGAACGATTATACTCACCACAGGGGGCGGTTGTCAATACTTTTGTTAAAAATAGCTGCGGGGGGCGTTTGCTGGCAAGGCGCCTTTTTCGGCTTTGCTGCGCACAGCCGGGCAGGATGTGCTATAATAGGAGATGGGGCCGGTAAAAAGGCCGGCCGGAGCGAAAAAACTGTTTTCTCCGCGCGAAAGGAAGGTTTACGCACTATGCTTTTGTATATCATCCGCCATGGAGAC
>JAFQGN010000228.1 GCA_017398245.1 Clostridia bacterium
ATCGAGCGAGGCGCCGAGCGATTCCCGCTGCAGGGCCGCGCGCATGGGGCCGGTCAGCAGATCTTCGCAGCGGGCGAAGATGGAGCCGATGACGATGCGTTGCGGGTTGATCAGGTCAATCAGGACGGAAAGGCCTTCGCCCAGCTTTTCGCCGCAGATGCGCCAGACCTCCTGCGCGCAGGGGCAGCCTTCGCGCGCGGCCTGCGCGACGTCCTTTGCACTTGCGCCGGGCACGGGATAAAGAGGCGCGCCCTTGCCCTGCTGGATGTGCGCGCGGCCGACGGTCTCGGCCAGCTGCGCGATGCCGCCGCCGGAGCAGAAGCCCTCAAACGAGCCGGGCTTACCGTAGCCCGAGGGGCCGAAGGGAGAGAGGCGGATATGGCCGATCTCGCCCGCGTTGCCGTTTGCGCCGCGCCAGAGCCGGTTATCCAGAATGACGCCCGCGCCGAGGCCGGTGCCGAAGGTCAGAAAGGCGAGGCTTTCTGCGCCCTGCCCTGCGCCGCAGCGCCATTCGGCAAGAGCGCAGGCGTTTGCGTCGTTTTCCAGAAAGGCTGGCGCGTGCAGCGCATCCTGTGCGATTTGTGTGATAGGGACGCGATCCCAGCCCGGGAGGTTGGGCGGGGAGAGGATCAGGCCTGATTTGCTGTCGAGCGGGCCGCCGCAGCTGACGCCCACGGCTTCGGCTTTTTCGGGGCCGAGCAGGGCTTTGCTTTCGGCGATCAGCCGAGAGACGGTCTCCTGCCAGGCAGGGCAGGTGGGAAAGGCCGTTTTGCCGGTGATGCGAAGCTGTCCGTTTGTATTTGAAGCGATAACGGCAGCGCATTTTGTGCCGCCGATATCCCAGCCGATCAATGCCATATGGAATCACCCCAGAGCATTATACCACGAGGGAGAAAGATGGGCAATTTGCGTTTTGAAAGAGGCTGTTGTTTGGGCAGGGCGGAGGTCATTTTTTGAGAGAAGCGGTTGTTTCTCGGGAACGGGAGGCGCGCGCTGTGAGAGGCGGCTTTTTTCGGGGGTGGCGTGCGCATGGGAAAGACGGGCAAATTATGTTTTGCGGGAGCCCTGTACTTTGAGCGACAGGGCAGTTTGAGATAAAAAAAGCGGCTCCGCAAAGGGAGCCGCCGATGAGGATGGGATCAGTAGAGGGTTTCGGGGTAGCGGCCGATTTCGGCGCAGAGGCGGCAGATATCGGATAGGCGCAGCCACGCCGTGGGCTCGTCCTGCGCAAGGATAGCGGCGTTGTAATCGGATTGCCAGAGATCCAACTGGGCGCACATGGCTTTGAGCTCGTGCAGGAAGGAGCCCTGCGCGTGCATGTGCTCGCTCTCCATCTGGCCGACGGCGGAGGTGCTCTGGCCGAGCAGATCGATCAGAGCGGAGATCTCGTCCTGCCGCGCGGAGAATTCATCGAGGCCGATATCGGCAAGGCATTCGCCGCAGGTTTGGATCATATCGCATTCGTTCACCGTCTGCGCGAGCCTGCGGATGCGCCAGCCGTTTTCCTGCGCGCGTTCGCGGGTGGCCTCGTCGGCTTCGGAGAGGAAGGTGACGCAAAGGCGCAGGGTGTTTTCCGCGCCGGCGGCGCTGTCGATACGGATGACCTCTTCCTGCAGGGCGATCTCGCACATGCGCTCGCGCGCGCGGACGGATCTGTCGCCCTCGTGGTAATGGTAGGGGCGCGCGTCGTAGAGGTAGGAATCCATGAGCAGTTCGATCTCGCCTGCATTGAGCGGGGCGAAGAGGCTGAGCAGGCACGCGCGAGAGAGGCGATCGGCCTGCATGCAGTAGGCGCGGCCGAAGGAGGCGGAGGGCGTGGCGACCAGTTCAAGCTGGCCGATCCGGCCGTCAGCGTCGGTCATTCCGCGGATAAAGGCGTTCAGTTCGCCATGGGAGAGCATGCGTTCGCCGTCAAAGAGGCAGAAATCGAACCCGCCGGCGTCATCCAGAACAGCCATTTCGGCAAAGGGAGGCGTGTTTTCCTCGTACGCGCCGGAGAGGATGCGGTTCATTTGGGAAAGGACTTCATCGGGCGTGCGGGAGAAATCGTCCTGCTCGGCCAAGGCGGGCAGCGCGAGCATGAGCGCGCACAGCAGGGTAAAAAAAACGGCGGCTTCCCGCATATATTTTTGCTGCAATGCGCCCACTCTCCTTTTCCGGTTGATCTGGTTCTATTTTGCATGCTTGGAGCGGCGTTGTCAACTCTCGCGGCGCGCATGACACAGAAATGATCTGATTTTGCGGAATATGCGCTATATATTGCGCGGGGTTTCGGATGTGTGTTATAATTATATTGTATGTACCCGACGCTATGAAACCTTATGATAATCATGCAGGATACTGGAGGTACTGAAAATGATGAACATCCCCTCTGTAAAGCTGGGCATCGTTGCCGTCAGCCGCGACTGTTTCCCGATCGATCTGAGCCAGCGCCGCCGCGCCGCCGTTGTGGCCGCGTGCAAGGAAAAGGGCGTTGAGATCGTCGAAATTCAGACCACGATCGAAAACGAGATCCACACCATGCAGGCTCTGGAAGAGCTGAAGGCCAACGAAGTGAACGCGCTGGTCGTGTTCCTGGGCAATTTCGGCCCCGAAGGCCCCGAGACCATGCTGGCCGAAAAGTTCGGCGGCCCGGTCATGTTTGCGGCTGCCGCCGAAGAGAACACCCCCGTGCTCTCCTCCGACCGCGGCGACGCGTTCTGCGGCATGCTCAACGCCAGCTACAATCTGAAGCTGCGCGGCGTGAAGGCCTATATTCCGGAATATCCGGTGGGCACCGCCTGCGAAGTGGCCGATATGATCGGCGAGTTCATTCCGGTGGCGCGCACGCTCATCGGCCTGAGCAGCCTCAAGATCATCACCTTCGGCCCGCGTCCGTTCGACTTCCTGGCCTGCAACGCGCCCATCGCACCGCTGTTTGAGCTGGGCGTGAACATTCAGGAGAATTCCGAGCTGGATCTGCTGGCCGCGTATCACAAGCACGACAACGACCCGCGCATTGCGGAAGTGATCGCCGATATGGAAGCGGAGCTTGGCGAGGGCAACAAGATGCCCGGCATCCTGCCCAAGCTGGCGCAGTATGAGATCACCCTGCTGGACTGGATCGAGGAGAACAAGGGAGCTGCCAAGTACGTGGCTCTGGCTAACAAGTGCTGGCCGGCGTTCCAGACCGAGTTTGGCTTCGTTCCCTGCTATGTCAACAGCCGTCTGACCGCCAAGGGCATTCCGGTAGCGTGCGAAGTGGATATCTACGGCGCGCTGAGCGAGTACATCGGCACCTGCGTGACGGGCGAGCCCGTGACCCTGCTGGATATTAACAACACCGTTCCGGCCGATATGTACGAAGCGAACATCGCCGGCAAGACCTGCTATGGCTCCAAGGAAGTGTTCATGGGCTTCCACTGCGGCAATACTCCCATCTGCCGCCTGACCAAGGGCACGATGAAGTATCAGCTGATCATGAACCGCGGCCTCGAGGGCGGCGGAGAACCGGACATCACCCGCGGCACGCTGGAAGGCGACATCATCCCCGGCGGCATTACCTTCTTCCGCCTGCAGGGCAACATCAAGAGCCAGCTGCAGGCCTATGTGGCGCAGGGCGAAGTGCTGCCCGTGGC
>JAFQGN010000229.1 GCA_017398245.1 Clostridia bacterium
AAACTCTTTCGCAGCCTCGTCAGCTCAGGCGCATGGTGACGACCGAGCAGGGCGGCAGAGCGAAGCGCAGTTCGCTGCCGGAAGCGTCGGCTTCGCAGGTGAAGGCGGTGAAATCGACCGGATGCACGGCGTCGGGCGCATCGAAATCGTTCTTGGCGTGGATATCGCCGGTGAGGATGCGCGCGGAGACAGATGCGGTCTGCATGCCGTCGAGGCGCAGTTCGATGGGCGCTTCGGTATCGGCGGAGCAGTTGGCCACGGTGAGGGTGACCACGCCGTTTTCATCGATAGACGCGCTCTGGCTGACCATGGGCGTGGACAGCTTGCCGGAGACCATGTCCGGGCATTCGATATCGGAAGCGACGAGCTCGGCCCCCTGATGATCTTTGTACATTTCAAAGACATGGAAGGTGGGGGTCATGACCATTTCGGCGCCTTCGGTGAGGATGACGGCCTGCAGCACGTTGATGAGCTGGGCGATGTTGGCCATGTGCACGCGCTTACAGTGCTTGTTGAACACGTTGAGCGTGAGCGCGGCCACGATGGCGTCGCGCATGGTATCCTGCATGTAGAGGAAGCCGGGGTTGGTGCCGGGCTCGACGTCATACCAGGTGCCCCATTCGTCCACGATCAGGCCCACGCGCTGGTCGGGATCGTACAGATCCATGATGGCGCCGTGATTGCGGCACAGGGTCTCAATGAAGCCGGCGCGCACGACGGTGGCGTCGTAGATTTCCTTGGTGAACTCGGTCGCGCTGCCCTTTTCGTTCCAATTATCGGAAACGGTGGTGTAATAGTGCAGGGAGAGGCCGTCCATATCGCGGGCCGCCTGCTCCATCATGACCTGGGTCCAGTGATAGCCGGGGTCCTTCGGATTGGTGCCCGGGCCGCAGGCGATGCACGCCGGGCGCCTTCCGTCGTAGGAGCGCACGAAGGTGCGGTAGCGGCGGTATTCGTCGGCATAGTGCTCGGCGGTCATATTGCCGCCGCAGCCCCAGCTTTCGTTGCCCACGCCGAAGTAGGGAACGGTCCAGGGTTCCGCCTGGCCGTTCTGCTTGCGCAGCTCGGTCATGGGGGAGAGGGACGGGCTGGTCAGATATTCGACCCACTCGCTCATTTCCTGCACGGTGCCGGAGCCGACATTGCCGTTGATATAGGCCTTGCAGCCGATCTGGCGGCAGAGTTCCATGAATTCATGGGTGCCGAAGGAATTGTCTTCGGTCACGCCGCCCCAGTTGGTGTTGACCATCTTTTTGCGGGTTTCCTGCGGGCCGATGCCGTCTTTCCAATGGTATTCATCGGCAAAGCAGCCGCCAGGCCAGCGCAGAACGGACAGTTTCATTTTTTTGAGCGCTTCGACTACATCGGTGCGCATGCCGTTCACGTTCGGGATGGGGGAATCTTTGCCCACGAACACGCCGTTATAAATGCAGCGGCCGAGGTGTTCGGAAAAATTGCCGTAGATTTCCGGGCGGATATGCCCCTTGCGGATCTGCGGAGCGATGATCAGACGCATAAAAGTACCCCTTTCAAATTTGGTATGGGTATGGGAACAGTATACAGTTGCAAAGCGGGCATTGTCAATCAGAACAGGGCGTCGATGATGCGCTGGGCGCATTCGGCGGGGGAGTGCAGGCTGGTGTCGACCCGCGTGCTGTAGCGGATATCCTGCGCCATCAGGGCGTGCTGTTCCCGAGATTGGGTTTCGTACCGGTCGCCGCGCGCGATGTTGCGTTGCCGGCAGATCTCCAGAGGACAGTATACTTCGACGATATCGAGGGGATTGGCGGAGAGGATCTGCTGGAGCTGCTTGTAATGAGGGCGGAGCTCTTCGCGCTCGACCAGGATGCCGTCGATGAGCACGTTTTTGCCCATGTCGGAAAACAGTTTAGCTGTGTGATACATCAGGAAGATCGCTTCGCTGAGATATTTCCAGTAGTTTTCGCGCAGGAATTTCTCGCCGATCGTTTCCTGGAAAAGATCGTTTGCGACGACATAGAAGAAGATATCGTCGCGCTCCTGCAGCGCTTCCACGATGGAGGTCTTGCCGGAGCTGGTCACGCCGTTGAGGAAGATGATCCTGCCTTTTTTCATGGTGTGCACCTCTTTGCATATGCTGATTGGATTATAGCAGAACCGATGCGAAAGAAAAAGAGCCTCTGCCATTGTGCGCGGCAGAAGCTCTTTGCTGTTATGCTTGCCCAAATAAAGGGGATTCTTAAGGGCGCGAGCCCTTAAGCGGGGTGCAGGGGCAGAGCCCCTGCCGGGGTGTCCAGAGGGGCGGAGACCCTTTGGCAGGGGTGCAGGGGGCGGAGCCCCCGCCTTCCGTTCCCCTTAGACGCGGGACATATACTCGCCGGTGCGGGTATCGATGCGCAGCACGTCGCCGATTTCGACAAACAGCGGGACCTGCACGACGAAGCCGGTTTCGACAGTGGCGGGCTTGGTGGTGCCGGAGGTGGTGTCGCCCTTGAAGCCGGGCTCGGTGTGGGTGCACTCGAGTTCAACGAAGTTCGGGGCTTCGACGGAGAAGGGGGAGCCCTTGAAGAAGCGCATGGTCACGTTGGTGTTTTCCTTGACGAAAACGATGGTGTCTTCGACCTGTTCAGCCTGCAGCGGGATCTGCTCGAAGGTTTCGACGTCCATGAAGTAGTACAGCTCGCCATCGTTGTACAGATACTGGAATTCCTTGGTTTCGATGATGGCGCGGTTGAACTTGTCGGACGGGTTGAAGGTGCGCTCCTGAACGGCGCCGGTCATGATGTTCTTGAGGGTGGTGCGAACGAAGGCAGCGCCCTTGCCCGGCTTAACGTGCTGGAAATCAACGATGGTCCAAACGCCGGTCATTTCCGGGATTTCGATGGTGAGGCCCTTCTTGATATCACCTGCAAGTACGACAGACATGGTAAATTTCCTCCTTAAAATTGGTTATTGTTTGAAAAATGGTTCCTTACAGCAGGATGAGCTGCTTGGGAGCGGTGATGGGGTTGATATAGCCCTCTTCGGTGATCAGGGCCATATCCTCGATGCGCACGCCGCCCAGGCCCGGGATGTACACGCCGGGTTCGACCGTGACCACATGGCCGGGGACGAGCGGGGTTTCATCGAGCTTGGAGAAGCGGGGCGCTTCATGCACCACGAGGCCCACGCCGTGGCCGAGGCCATGGCCGAAGGCGCCGGGATACTTTGCATCGAGATAATCGCGCGCGGCGGCGTCCACATCTTTGCAGATGACGCCGGGCTTGATCATATCCAGCGCGATCAGCTGCGCTTCAAGCACTGCGTTGTAGATGGCCTTGAGCTCGTCGGAAACATGGCCAAAGCCGATGGTGCGGGTCATATCGCAGCAGTAGCCGCCGATCCTCGCGCCGAAATCCAGCGTGAGCAGATCGCCTTCCTGAATAACGCGCATGCCGGGCACCGCATGCGGCAGAGAGCCATTCGGGCCGGAAGCCGCGATGGTGCCGAAGGCGAGGCCTTCGCTGCCGCGGCGCAGCATGAGGTATTCCAGCTCGGCCTTGACCTGCATTTCGGTCATGCCGGGCTTGACCCAGCCGAGAAGATCTTCAAAAGCGGCGCAGGCGATGGCGCCGGCCTTGCAGATGCAGTCCAGCTCGCCCTGATCCTTGACGATGCGCAGCTTCTGTTCGGGGATGTTTTCCAAAGAGACGAATTCGACCTCGGGCATTTCGTTTTTCCAAACGGTATACTCCTGCACGGTCATTTTGTAGGGCTCAAAGGCGAGTTTGGTAATGCCTTCGGCCTTGAGGATCTCGTGCACGGCCACTTCCGGGTCCACTCCGCCGCGGGTGCGGATGCATTCGCACGCGGGCGCCTGGATGGAGACCTGCTCCACATAGCGGAAGTCGGTGAGCACGACGAGCCTGTCTTTCACGATGAGCAGACAGCCTTCGCCGGTATAGCCGGTGAAATAGCGCATGTTGTCCGCCTTGGTGATCAGTGCGGCGCCGATACCCTTCTCATTCAGAATGGCCATCAGCCGCTTTGCTCTTTCAGGCATAATTTGACACCTCTGCTTTCACATGGTCAACCTATTGTATTATTCTATCATACCCGCGCCGCATTGACCAGAGAATAAAGGCGTTTATAACGAGTTTTTTTCAAGCTTGGGCGGTTTTTCGGCAGTTTGCTTGCCCGGGAAGGGGTTTTGTGCTATGCTTTTGTGTGCAAATGGCGAAAAATGACGGCGGGCGGGTGGAAAAATGCGGCTGATGGAAATGCGGCTGAAGGGGTTCCGGCTCTATGACGAGGCGGTGTTCCGGCCCTGCGAGGGGATCACGGTGCTTTGGGGGAACAACGCCCAGGGCAAGACGGCCGTGCTGGAAGCGGTGCAGCTTTGCTGTACCGGGCGCAGCCACCGCACCGTGCGCGACGCCGAGCTGGTGAACGCCGGGCGCACGACCGCGCTGATCGAGGCGGATGCGGACAGGCCCGACGGCAGCCATCAGGTGCGCATGGTGTTTTCTACGGAGGAACGCAGGCGCATCGCCATAAACGGAAAGACGGCGGCCAAATCCGGCGAGCTGATGGGGCACATGCTGGGCGTTCTGTTTTCGCCGGAAGATTTGCGCATGGTCAAGGACGGTCCGGCGGAGCGGCGGCGTTTTGTGGACATGGAGCTTTCGCAGCTGCGGCCTTCGTATTATTATGCCCTGCAGCGCTATAACCGCGCGCTGACGCAGAGGGGAAATCTTCTGCGGGAGAGCTACGGGCAGGATGTGCGGCCCATGCTCGATCTTTGGGACGAGCAGCTGGCCGAGATCGGCGCGCAGATCATGATCGCACGCGAAGGGTTTCTGGAAACGCTGGCAAGGCACGCGTGCGATGCGTACCGCGAGGTTTCCGACGGCGCGGAGGAGCTGAGCGTGCGCTATAAGCGTTCCATCGCAGCGGAGGGAGACGAGCAGAAGCTGCGCGAGGCGATACTGCAGGCGCTTTTGCAGGCGCGCGAGGCGGACATGCGGCGCGGGACGACTTCCAAAGGCCCGCACAGGGACGATGTGGAGCTGCAGCTGGGGAATATGGACGTGCGCGCGTACGGCTCGCAGGGGCAGCAGCGCACGACTGCGCTGGCGATGAAGCTGGCCGAGCTGCGCGTGATGCACGATATTTCCGGCGAATGGCCGGTTCTGATGCTGGACGATGTGATGAGCGAGCTGGACCCGAACCGAAGGCGCAAGCTGCTGGAGCATCTGCCCGGGGTGCAGACGATCGTGACCTGCACCGATGCGGACGACCTTGCCGGCGCGAAGATCGGCCTGATGGTGCGCGTGCACGCCGGTACGCTGACCGGCGGGGCTGAGCCCGAGCGCACGCCGA